>PFKL01000025.1 GCA_002784245.1 Comamonadaceae bacterium CG_4_10_14_3_um_filter_60_75 | reverse complement strand
AGCTCGGTGACCTTGTCGCCGTGGCTCATCCAGACCTGCAACATGCCATGGCCCTCAGGCGTGGTGAAGTCGGCAATGCCATTGAGCAACGCGGTGTGCCCGTGGGCACGCACGTTGGCATGGCCAAATTCGCGCTGGTGACCGCTGGTGACCACACCGCCCAACTGGTGCGCCATGGTTTGCATGCCGTAGCAAATGCCCAGCACCGGCACGCCCAGCTCAAACACCGATTGGGGCGCCTTGTCGGTGGTGTCTTCGTAGACGCTGGCGTGGCTACCCGACAGGATGATGCCCTTGAGCTTGCCGTCGCGCGCGTGGGCACGAACCCAGTCGTCTGTTACATCGCAAGGATGAACTTCACAAAAGACATGGGCTTCGCGCACACGCCGCGCAATCAGTTGGGTGACTTGGGAGCCAAAGTCAAGGATGAGGATTTTTTGATGCATTATTCCGCGCGATAGTTGGGTGCTTCTTTGGTGATCTGCACGTCGTGCACATGGCTCTCGCGGATGCCGGCGGTGGTGATCTCGACAAACTCGGCCTTTTCCTGCATTTCGGCAATGGTGGCGCAACCGCAGTAACCCATACTGGCGCGCAAGCCACCAGCCATCTGGAAAATGATTGCGACCATGGAGCCTTTGTAAGGCACACGCCCTTCAATGCCTTCGGGCACCAGCTTGTCGGCATTCGGGTTGGCGGTGCTGGACTCCTGAAAATAGCGGTCAGCGCTGCCTTGCTGCATGGCACCAATCGAACCCATGCCACGGTAGCTCTTGTAGCTGCGACCCTGGAACAAAATCACCTCACCCGGTGCTTCTTCGGTACCGGCAAACATGCTGCCCATCATCACGGTGCCCGCACCAGCGGCGATGGCCTTGGCGATGTCGCCGCTAAAGCGCACACCGCCATCGGCAATGAGCGGCACGCCTGTGCCTTTAAGGGCCGTGGCCACACTGTCAATGGCCATGATCTGCGGCACGCCGACGCCGGCAACAATGCGGGTGGTGCAGATCGACCCTGGGCCGATGCCAACCTTGACCGCGTCAGCACCGGCTTCAACCAATGCCAGGGCCGCTGCACCGGTGGCAATATTGCCGCCAATGACTTCCACCTGTGGAAAATTTTGCTTGACCCAGCGTACCCGGTCGATCACGCCCCTGCTGTGACCATGCGCGGTGTCAACCACAATGGCGTCGACCCCGGCTCTGGCCAACAACTCGACCCGCTCTTCGGTACCCTCGCCCACGCCGACCGCTGCGGCCACCCGCAACTTGCCTTGGGCGTCACGTGCCGCGTTGGGAAAGCTGGTTTGTTTGGTGATGTCTTTGACGGTGATGAGTCCCTTGAGCTCAAACGCGTCGTTGACCACCAGCAGGCGCTCGATCTTGTACTGGTTGAGCAACACCTTGGCCTGTGCCAGCGTGGTGCCGTCTGGCACAGTAATAAGTTTGTCGCGCGGCGTCATAATCTGACTAACCGGCAGCTCATACCGGGTTTCAAAGCGCAGGTCGCGTCCGGTGACGATGCCCGCCACTTTACCCGCATCCATCACCGGAAAGCCCGAGACACCCAGCTGTTCGGACAGCGCCATGACCTGACGTACCGTATGCTGCGGTGTAATGACCACAGGGTCACGCAGTACCCCCGATTCGTAGCGTTTGACCTTGGACACTTTGGCCGCCTGTTGCTGCGCTGTCATGTTCTTGTGAATAACGCCGATACCGCCTTCCTGGGCAATGGCGATCGCCAGGCGTGACTCGGTCACGGTGTCCATGGCGGCAGAAACCAGCGGCATATTCAGCGCGATGTTGCGGGTAAATCGGGTGGCAAGGGAAGTGTCCTTGGGCAGGACTTGGGAATAGGCTGGCACCAGTAACACGTCGTCAAAGGTGAGCGCTTTACCAATCAGGCGCATGATGAGAGCTCCAAATCGGTAGATTGTATCTGCCGCTGTGCTGTAAAAAAATGCAAGTTCGAAGCCCACGCTACGGCCTTGGCATAAACTTCACCATTATGAAAAACCTCGCACGCTTGGCTCTTGTTTTGACTTGCCTCTTGACAACAGCTGCTTTTGCCCAATGGCAATGGCTGGACAAGGACGGCCGCCCGGTGTTCAGTGACCGTGCGCCGCCGCCCAACATCCCTGAGAAATCGATCGTGCAGCGACCAGGAAAAATGGCCGTTGTGCCGCGGTCCGACGCGGCTGCCGCTGACCAGACTACGGCACCGGCCCAGGCCCTAGCCAGTGCACCCAGGGTCAGCGGTATTGACAAGGCGCTGGCCGAGAAGAAGAAAAACGCCGAGGCTGCCGAAGCCGCCAAACGCAAGGCAGACGAAGACCGCGTTGCCGCCGCCAAAGCCGACAACTGCCAACGCGCCCGCTCGGCCAAGGCCGGGCTGGATTCGGGGGTGCGCCTGGCCCGCGTCAATGCCAAGGGCGAGCGTGAAGTCATGGACGACGCCGCACGCATGGTTGAAACCAAGCGGATTCAGTCGATCATCGACACCGATTGCAAGTAAACGCAGCTGTCGCGTTCAGTAACCGGCGCGGGCACCGGCGCGTTTTTTGGCGAACAAGCCAGCGGTTCGCGCGCCCTGCTTGACAAATCGCTCGCGCCGCGCCACTTTGGGGTCGACCCGCAAGGCCCGGTAAATCTCGACACGGTCCCGATCGCGCAAAGCCTGATGCGCTGCAACCTTGCGCCCCCAGACGCCGAATGTTAGCGTTGGATCGTTCAACTCCGGGAAGCGTTGCGCCAGACCACCTTGCGCGATGGCCTCACACACCGTACATGGCGAGGGCAGACTCAGCGCAATTTCATGCACCACCCGGGCTTGCGGTGCGTAGACAACTGTGACGTGGATCGCCGATCTACTCACCGTAAACCTGCTTGGCGCGGGCCACAAACGCGTCGACCATGTTGCTGGCGATCTTGTCAAAGACCGGACTGATGAGCTTGCCCAGCTTGTGCTCAAAGCCATAAATCAGGGTCAGCTCAACCTTGCAGGCGCGTTGATCTGCCCCCAGGGAAATAAAGTTCCACTCGCCTTCGAGACGTGAAAACGGGCCGTTGACCAGCTTGATGATGACTTGCTGGTCTGGCACATGGCTGTTGCGCGTGGTGAAGGTTTGGTGAAAACCGCTAAACGCCATGCCGATCTCGGCGAGCATGCCGTTTTCTTCGCGCTCGACGACTCTGGCCCGATCGCACCAGGGTAAAAATTGCGGATACGCGTCAACGTCGGTCACCAGGCGGTACATCTCGGCCGGGCTATACCAAATCAGGACGGATTTTTTGACAGTTTTCATAGAATGCGGGGGTGTGCGCGGATTGTAGTCAAGCCTTGCATGCATTCACCCGCGAGACCCAACCTACCCCATGGCCAAAAAACCCGATACCGCAACCCGCATTGCCGACAACAAGAAAGCCGCCTTCAATTATTTTTTTGAAGAGCGATTTGAAGCGGGCATCGTGCTCGAAGGTTGGGAGGTGAAGTCGCTGCGCGAAGGCAAAGTGCAGCTCACCGACGGCTATGTCGTCATCCGCAACGGCGAGTTGTTCATCATTGGCCTGCAAATCCAGCCACTGGGCACGGCCTCAACGCACATCACACCCGACAAGCAGCGCACCCGCAAGCTGCTGATGCACAAGGACGAGATCAAGCGTCTGATCGGCAAGGTGGAGCAAAAAGGCCACACCCTGGTACCGATCAACCTGCACTGGAAGACCGGCAAGATCAAATGTGAAATCGCGTTAGCCAAGGGCAAGGCCGAACATGACAAGCGCGACACCATCAAGGACCGTGAAGGCAAGCGCGAGGTGGAGCGTGCCATGAAGGTGCATCACCGCTAAAGAAAAGTGCGGGCGCTCGATTGGGTAGCGTCAATCCAGCGCGCGCAGCGGGTGGCTATGGGCACACCACGGGCTGTCAAAAAACGGCAGCACCATGTCTTCAGTAACGTTCTCAATGCACGCCGGGTTCCATCGCGGCGCGTAGTCTTTGTCGATCACCAGCGCGCGAATACCCTCTGCGGTTTCTGTGTGCACTGCACTGCGGCCCAGGTGTCGCGGGAAGAATGCATGGCGCACCATGTCGCGCTCCATGCGCAGGTCTTGCGCGACGGTCAGATGTCGGGCGCGGCGGATTTGTTCAAGCGCCACATGCAGCATCAGCGGTGAACGCTGGCGCAACAAGGCCGCGTTATGACGCGCCCAGTCAGACGCATCAGCCTCCAGTGCCTGCACAATTGCAGCGACCGAGTCCTTGGCAAAATAATGATCAATTTGGCCTCTAGCCCTTGATTCATCTGCGGTAGCAGCTACTGAATACGTAGTAATCCAGCGGTCAATTGAGGCGCTGTCAAGCGATTGCAGCCCGGCCAGCGCAGCCCACGCCTGCGGCAAGGTGTCAACGGGCAGACAGTGATCGGCCAGGCCAAGTGCAATGGCGTCACCGGCGCGCACGGTGGTGCCGGTCAGCGCCAGCCATTCGCCAGTGGACCCGGGACAACGGCTCAGGAAATAGCCGCCGGCGACGTCGGGGAACAGTCCGATCAGCGTCTCGGGCATGGCCAGCTTGCTGCGCTCGGTGACCAGTCGGTGCGACGCGCCCTGGCTGATGCCCATGCCGCCGCCCATCACCACACCGTCCATGAACGCGATGTAGGGCTTGGGATAGCGGTGCACCAGATGGTTGAGCGTGTATTCCTCGGTGAAAAAATCTTCGGTAGACGGGTCACCGCCAAGCATCGCCTGGTGGAAATAGCGGATGTCACCGCCAGCGCAAAACGCGCCAAACGGCCCGGCCTTGTTGCTGCCACGAACCGCCACCGCCTGCACCCGATCGTCGTCGCGCCAGGCCAGCAGAGACTGGGTCAAGGCGCGAATCATCGGCAGGTTCAGCGCATTGAGTGCTGTCGGCCGGTTGAGCGTGATCAAACCCACACGCCCCTGAATTTCTGTGATGACTTCATTCGGATGATTCACGCCCTGCTCCTCCAGGCCCACACCTCGTTGGCTACCAGGGCAGCGATCACCAGCGACCCGCCCACAAGCACGTTGGGGCCGGGTACCTCACCCGCACCCAACCACGCCAACAAGATGCCAAAAATTACTTCCAGCAAGCCCAGCAAGGCGACTTCAGGCGCCTTGAGCGCTTGCGTGCAGGCCACCGCCAGCACACACGGAACCGCCAGTTGGAACAGCCCCAGGCCCGCCAGCAGCAGCACGTCGTGGCCAGAGGCTTGCAGAGGCCAGGCCAGCGGCAACGTGATCACGGACGACAGCACGCCACCAATCAACACCGCCGGTATCAGATCGACGTTTTTTCCTTGTGCGTGGGAGTGCTGGGTGATCGTCCAGTTGGCCGCCCCCGAGATCGGCACGCCCAGCGCGACCACCGTCCCGGCCAGACTAAAACCCTCGGCCAGGTGCGTGCCGTACATGTAGCCAATGCCGCAGCCCGCCACCACAATCGCACCCCAGGTGCGCCGGCCAATCTGGTGGCCAAGAAAAATTCGGGTCGCCAAGGCGGTGAACAAGGGTACCAGCGCCATTGTCACCAGCACATTGGCCACGGTCGTCAGCGTCAGCGCCAACATGAAAAAGGTGAACATCCCGGCCCAGCACAGGCCCGACAACCACAGCGCAGCGCCGCCGTGGCGCATACGGCCGAAAACGCCCAGGCCCTTGGCCAGCGGCAAGATCACCAACAGACTCAGCACGGTAAAAAAACTGCGCCAGAAAGTGACTTCAAAGCTGCGCGCTTGCTCCAGGTGGCGCGTCACCACACCGGCGGTCGACCACAACAAGGTTGCCACCAGCATCAGCCCAACGGCGCGACCGTGCGTGAGCTTCATCGCCGGTTAAATCAGGCGCCGGTACGCGCTGCTTTCTTGCGTTCGTGCTCTGCCAGGTAGCGCTTGCGCAGGCGGATCGATTTCGGTGTGATCTCGACCAGTTCGTCGTCTTCGATGAACTCGACGCCGTATTCCAGCGTCAACTGAATCGGTGGCGTAATCTTGATGGCGTCTTCTTTGCCTGACACGCGGAAGTTGGTCAGCTGCTTGGTACGCGTGGCGTTGACCACCAGGTCGTTGTCGCGGTTGTGGATACCGACGATCATGCCCTCGTAGACGGGGTCGTTGGCGGTGACGAACATGCGGCCACGGTCGTCCAACTTGCCCAGCGCGTAGTTGAAAATTTCACCCGCGTCCATTGAGATCAGCACGCCGTTTTTACGGCCACCGATCTCGCCCTTGTGCGGTTCGTAGCTGTCGAAAATGTTGGAGATCAAGCCCGAGCCGCGCGTCAGGTTGAGGAATTCATTGGTAAAACCGATCAAACCGCGTGCTGGAATACGGTATTCAAGGCGAACACGGCCGCGGCCATCGGGTTCCATATTAATGAGATCGCCGCGGCGCTCGCCCAGCGCCTGCATCACACCGCCCTGGTGCTGCTCTTCGATGTCTGCGGTGACCAGCTCAATGGGTTCATAGCGCTCACCGTTGATTTCCTTGAACACCACGCGTGGCTTGCTCACGGCCAACTCGTAGCCTTCACGGCGCATGTTTTCCAGCAGAATGGTCAGGTGCAATTCGCCCCGACCCATCACCTCAAAGATACCTTCTTCGTCGGTTTCCTTGACTTTCAGGGCGACGTTGTGTTGCAGCTCCTTCTGCAGGCGGTCCCAGAGCTGGCGGCTGGTGACATATTTGCCTTCCCGCCCGGCCAAGGGGCTGGTATTGACGCAAAAATTCATGGTCAGGGTCGGCTCGTCGACCTTGAGCATCGGCAGCGGCATTGGATTGACAGGGTCTGTGATAGTCACACCGATACCAATGTCGGCAATGCCGTTGATCAGCACAATCTCGCCCGGACCGGCCTCGGTGGCCTGCACGCGTTCCAGGCCCTGGAACGTCAGCACCTGGTTGACACGGCCGCGCACCGCCTTGCCGTCGGGGCCTTCCATCACCACCACGTCCATCATCGGCTTGATGGTGCCCTGGCTGATGCGCCCCACGCCAATGCGACCGACAAAGGTGGAGAAATCAAGCGCCGAAATCTGCAGTTGCAGCGGCGCCTCAGGGTCGCCTTGCTGGTGCGGCACGTGGTCGAGGATGGTGTCAAACAGCGCCGACATGTCCGGCCCCCATTGCTCGCCCTGGCCGCCCTCTTCCAGCGACGACCAGCCGTTGATGCCTGAGGCGTAAACCACCGGAAAGTCCAGCTGTTCATCAGTCGCACCAAGCTTGTCAAACAGGTCAAACGCCGCGTTCACCACAAACTGCGGACGCGCACCCGGTTTGTCCACCTTGTTGACCACCAGAATGGGTTTCAGGCCCAGTGCCAGCGCCTTCTTGGTGACAAAGCGCGTTTGTGGCATGGGACCTTCTTGTGCGTCGATCAGCAGCAACACGCCGTCGACCATCGACAGCGCGCGCTCCACCTCGCCACCAAAGTCGGCGTGGCCGGGGGTATCGACGATATTGATGTGGGTGCTTTTCCAGCTCACCGCGCAGTTCTTGGCCAGGATGGTAATGCCGCGTTCGCGCTCGATGGCGTCGTTGTCCATCACCGTATCGACCACTTTTTCGTGCTGGGCAAAGGTGCCCGACTGGCGCAACAGCTGGTCGACCATGGTGGTTTTACCGTGGTCAACGTGGGCGATGATGGCGATGTTTCTGATTTGTGGTTGGCTCATGGTTTGCTTTCTCTTAAATTACAGGGGTTATCTGTTCAATTTCAATCGGACTGAGTAATCGTGCCGGGATCAGCTCACCGGCGCTGACGCTGGCGGTGCCGAGCAATACCTGGCCATCAGCGGCGTAAACGGCCACTTGCTGCGCATCAGGCCAGGCGCCGCGACGGCGCAAGCCGCTGGAAAATCGGCTTGCATTGTCGTCGTCGAGCGTGACAGGGATGTGGCTGCTCAGCAGCGCATCGACCGGCAGCAGACACGCCAGACGCTGCTCCTCGCTCATCGCCTCCAGCGACGCCAGCGTCACACACTGCTGGACGGTAAATCCGCCGGTGCCGGTGCGACGCAGCGCGATCAGGTGCGCGCCGCAACCCAAGGCCTCGCCAATGTCTTCGGCGAGGGTTCGGATGTAGGTGCCCTTGCTGCAGGTTACTTCTAAATCAATAGCTTTTTGCACTTGTTCTGTAAGGGCTGAAGCCATATTTATCTTATAAATCTCGATGTTTCTGGCGGCCCGGTCCACGGCAATGCCGGCACGCGCATACGCGTACAAAGCCTTGCCGTCTTTTTTGAGGGCGCTGTGCATCGGCGGCACCTGGCTAAGGTGGCCGACAAACTGAGCTTGTACCCGCTTGATATCGTCGGCGGTCACGTTCACTGCGCGGGTCTGGATAACTTCACCCTCGGCATCGCCGGTGCTGGTTTTGACACCCAGGCGCATCGTTGCGGTGTAGGTCTTGTCGGCGTCAAGCTGCAACTGGCTGAACTTGGTTGCCGCGCCAAAACACAGCGGCAAGACACCGCTGGCCAATGGATCAAGCGTGCCGGTGTGCCCCGCTTTTTCGGCGCGCAGCAGCCACTTCACTTTTTGCAGGATGTCGTTGCTGCTCCAGCCCAGCGGCTTGTCGAGCAGCAAGACGCCGTGCACGGGCCGACGCACGCGCTTGCGTTGTTGCTGGGGAGGGGATGCCAATGGCTGCATATGCGTAGCGGAAACTGGGACCAGCTTCCAAACAATTGGAATCTGACCCCAATTATTTTCAGTCGTCCTTGGCGCGGGACGCGACGGCACGGGCGATCAAGGCGTTCATGTCGGCGGCACGCTCGGGCGTTTGGTCGTAAATGAAGTGCAGCGTCGGCACAGTGTGGATGTGCAGCCGCTTGAACAAACCGGCGCGCAAAAAGCCCGCGGCCTGATTCAGGCCTTCGGTGCATTTTTGTGGGTCACCAGCGAGCTGGCTGAAAAACACCTTGGCGTGCGCGTAATCGGGCGTGACCTCGACGCCTTGCAGCGTCACCATGCCCACGCGCGGGTCTTTCAACTCGCGCGCGATCAGTTCGGTCAGATCACGCTGGATCTGATCGGCGACCTTGAAGGCACGGTTGGGGGTGGCAGATTTCTTGTGCACAGCAATTGCTTACAGGGTACGGGCCACTTCGCGAATTTCGAAGAACTCCAGCACGTCGCCCTCTTGGATTTCGTTGTAGTTCTTGATGTTCAAGCCGCAATCAAAGCCTTCGCGCACTTCCTTGGCGTCGTCCTTGAAGCGTTTGAGAGATTCCAACTCGCCGGTATAAATAACGGTGTTGTTGCGCAGCAAGCGTAGCCGCGCGGTGCGGCGCACGATCCCCGAGGTGACCATACAGCCAGCAATCGAGCCGATCTTGGAGACCTTGAATATTTGGCGAATCTCGGCCGTGCCGATGATTTCTTCTTTTTTGTCCGGGGTGAGCATGCCCGACATGGCCAGCTTGAGGTCGTCGACCGCGTCGTAAATGATGTCGTAGTAGCGGATGTCGATACCGTTGGCCTCGGCCAGTTTGCGCGCCCCTGCGTCAGCACGGGTGTTGAAGCCGATGATGACCGCTTTGGCGGCGATGGCCAAGTTCACGTCCGACTCGCTGATGCCACCGACAGCAGCGTAGACCAGTTGCACCTTGATTTCGTCGGTGGAGAGCTTCAGCAGGGACTGCGACAGCGCTTCCTGCGAACCCTGCACGTCGGCCTTGACGATGATGGGCACCATCTTGACCTCACCGGCGGTCATGTCGGTGAACATGTTCTCAAGCTTCGCGGCCTGTTGTTTGGCCAGCTTGGTGTGACGGAACTTGCCGGCGCGGTAGGTGGCAATTTCACGGGCGCGGCGTTCATCAGGCAGCACCATGAATTCGTCACCAGCCTGCGGCACCTCGGTCAGACCCTGGATTTCTACCGGAATTGACGGGCCAGCGGTCTTGATGGTCTTGCCGTTTTCGTCGAGCATGGCGCGCACCCGGCCATAGGTCTGGCCGGCCAGCACCACATCGCCAGTTTTCAGCGTGCCCGACTGCACCAGCACGGTAGCGACGGGGCCGCGGCCCTTGTCGAGCTGTGCCTCGATGACCAAGCCCTTGGCCATGGCGTCAACTGGCGCTTTGAGCTCCAGCACCTCGGCCTGCAACAAGACTTGTTCGAGCAGATCATCAATGCCCTGCCCCGATTTCGACGATACGCTGACAAACGGCGAATTGCCACCAAATTCTTCAGGGATCACCTCTTCTGCAACCAGCTCATTCTTGACCCGGTCGGCATTGGCGTCAGGCTTGTCGATCTTGGTGATGGCCACCACAATCGGCACACCAGCAGCCTTGGCGTGTTTGATCGCCTCCTTGGTCTGCGGCATAACGCCGTCATCGGCGGCCACCACCAAAATGACGATGTCGGTCGCTTGTGCACCGCGCGCCCGCATGGCGGTAAAGGCCTCGTGACCGGGGGTGTCGAGAAACGACACCACACCGCGATTGGTCTGGACGTGATAAGCGCCAATGTGCTGGGTAATGCCACCGGCTTCGCCAGAAGCCACCTTTGTGCGGCGGATGTAGTCCAGCAGCGAAGTTTTGCCGTGGTCGACGTGGCCCATGACGGTCACGACTGGCGCGCGTGGCAGGGCTTCGGCCTGCTGCTTGGAGACCTCGTCGTCGGTGAAGGCCTCGGGGTCGTCCAGCGCGGCAATGATTGCCTTGTGACCCATTTCTTCGACCAGAATCATGGCGGTGTCCTGGTCCAGCGGCTGGTTGATGGTGACCATCTGGCCCAGCTTCATCAGCTGTTTGATCACCTCAGACGCCTTCACAGCCATTTTGTGCGCCAACTCAGCCACCGTGATGGTTTCTGGCACGTGCACTTCAAGCACCCGCACTTCGACCGGTACCTGCGGCATATGGTGGTCATCATGGCCACGGTCATTGCTGCCACGACGGCCGCGTGGGCCGCCACGCCAATTGCTGTTGCGCCCGGCACCCGCACCGGTGTCACCACGGGTGGGAATGCCTTTCTTCTTGGCCGGATCGCCTGCCCAGCTGCTCGACAGCTTGGCGGACTTGACTTCCTTGCCTGCGCCCGCAGGCCCTGCAGTGGTGGCCGCCTGGGTGCCGGCAGCTGGTTTGGTCCCTGGGCTGCCAGCAGGCTTGTGCAAGGTGCCTTTGATGCCCGCCTTGGCGTCGACAGTCTTGGGCTCTTCTTTTTTGGGTGGCAGTTTTTTACCTGGCTGCGACATCATCAGCCGAATGGCCGCCGCTTCTTCTTCGGCCTTGCGGCGTCGATCGGTCAAATCCGCCGCGCGGGCCTGCTCTGCCTCGGCGCTGGCTTTGGACTCTGCAGCAGCGGCCTCTTTGGCATCAGCCGCCTCTTTGACTTTGGCCTGCAACTTTTGACGTGCTTGCACTTGCTCGGTTGTGTCGTCCTGTGCGGCCACCGCAGGGGTAGCCGCCGGGTCAGGTTGCGCCGACGCCTTGGCCTGGTCGGCGAGCTCCTGGGCCGCTGCCTTTTCGGCGGCTTCGCGAGCGGCAGCCTCTTTGGCCTCACGCTCTAGCCGACGCTGGGCCAGTTCTTCTTCCTGGCGGCGGATCAACTCGGCCTGGCGGCGCGCATCTTCTTCACGGCGTGCGAGCTCCGCTTGGTCGATCAATGGCGCCTTGGCAACGGCAGCTGTCAGGGCTTCGGGTTCTGGCGTCACCACGGGTTGGACTTCAGGGGCGTCATCGCGACGCACGAAAGTGCGCTTTTTGCGCACTTCCACCTGAATGGTGCGCGCCTTGCCACTGGCGTCCGCCTGTTTGATTTCGGTGGTCGACTTTTTGACCAGCGTGATTTTTTTACGTTCGGGCGCAGCCGTTCCGTGCGTGGTTTGCAAGTAGCCCAGCAGACGCTGCTTGTCGGCGTCGGTCAGGGTGTCTGATGCGGCGGCTTTGGCCACACCAGCCGATTTGAGTTGCGCAAGCAACGTATCGGTTGATTTTTTGAGTTCACTGGCAAACTCGGCGACGGTCATACTGGACATTTGTTGGCTAACCTTTGGTTTTGACTGGGCTTGGCTGTAGGCTGATACCCACTCTTGGCTGTACTTTTAAATCATGATCAGGACGCTTGAGAAGCGGCGTCACCGGTAAACCAGTGGGCGCGGGCTTGCATGATCATGGCGGTGGCCTCCTCGGTGGACTGCCCGGTGATATCGGTCAGTTCATCGGTCGCCAGATCAGCCAGGTCGTCAAGCGTGTTTACGCCGGCTTGTGCCAGTTTGCTGATGAGTTCAGTATCGAGACCCTGCAGGTCACGCAGCTCTTGCGCCACTTTCTCGACGTTTTCCTCATTGGCGATTTCCATCGTCAACAAGGCATCTTTGGCACGGGTGCGCAGTTCGTTGACGGTATCTTCGTCAAAGCTTTCAATTTCAAGCATTTCTTCCAGCGGCACATAGGCGACCTGCTCCAGACTGACAAAGCCTTCGGCGATCAACAGGTCGGCAATTTCTTCGTCAACGTCAAGTTTTTCCATGAACAACTGCCGACTTGACTCGACTTCACCAGCTTGTTTTTCGGCAGATTCGGCAGCGTCCAGGATGTTGATCTTCCAGCCCGTCAGTTCAGAGGCCAGGCGCACGTTCTGGCCACCGCGACCGATCGCAATGGCCAGATTTTCTTCGTCAACCACCACGTCCATGGCGTGGCGCTCTTCGTCGACCACAATGCTGCTGACGTTGGCCGGTGCCAGCGCGCCAATGACAAATTGCGCCGGGTCTTCGCTCCATAAAACGATGTCGACGCGCTCGCCTGCGAGCTCGTTGGTGACGCCGTTGACGCGGGTGCCACGCACACCGACGCAGGTGCCGATCGGGTCGACACGCTTGTCATGCGACAGCACCGCAATCTTGGCGCGCGAACCCGGGTCACGGGCGCAGGATTTGATCTCCAGCAGGCCTTGCTCGATTTCAGGCACTTCGTTGCGGAACAGCTCGATCATGAACTCAGGTGATGAACGCGACAGCACAATCGGTGCACCGCGCAGCGTCAGGTCCACCTCCATGATCATGGCACGTACACGGTCACCCGTGCGGAAGTTTTCCTTGGGGATCATCTCGCCCCGGCGCAGACGGCCTTCAACCCGACCCGATTCGACGATCAAATCGCCCTTATCCATGCGCTTGACGGTGCCGACAAAAATCTTGTCGCCACGCGACATGAAGTCGTTAAGCAGCATCTCGCGCTCGGCATCGCGAATCTTTTGCAGAATGACCTGTTTGGCAGCCATGGCACCAATGCGACCGATAGGCAAAGATTCGACCGTTTCTTCGATGTATTCGTCGACTTCGATGTCGGAAATTTGCTCCTTGGCTTCAAACAGCAGGATTTCCTGGTCTGGCAATTGCAGGCCGGCCTCGTCGGGCACAACGTGCCAGCGGCGAAAGGTTTCATAGGAGCCGGTATCGCGATTCAGCGCCACGCGGATATCGACGTCGCCCTCGTAGAGTTTTTTGGTGGCCTGCGCCAGCGCGGCTTCTACCGCACCAAAGACCACATCACGTTCGACGTTTTTCTCGCGTGAGATGGCGTCAACCAACATTAACATTTCGCGATTCATGCCACGACTCTCCTGTTTCAATTCAAATTCATGCCCGGCTCAACCTCTGGGGTCAAGGCCTTGCTGCGACCTTTGAAGCTGACGATGGGCGCCAGGCGCGCTTCTTTCAGTTCTTCAAACGTAAAACCTAACACCTGCACCGGCGACAATGGCCTTTTCTTGCTGACCTTCACGCCGGGTTTGACCGCTGGTTCATCGCGCCAGGCGATTTGCCAGCTTGGCGCACTGCTGTCGCTTGCCGCAACACGCTCCAACACGCCGCGAAACTTCTTGCGGTTGGCGCTGACCAAGCCAGCCGCGGCCGTGCCCAGTGGCGCTTTTAGCGTGATGTCGATGACCTGCCCGGCAAATCGCTCGAAATCCTGCGCGTGCCGCAGCGGCCGGTCGATCCCCGGTGAGGACACCTCCAAGCGGCGGTACTCAATGGCGTCAACCTCCAGCGCAAACTGCAACTGGCGGGTGACTTTCTCGCAATCCTCAACGTTGACAAATTGCTCCACAGCCGCTTGGGCGTTTACCGCTGGGGTCCATGGCAGATCAATGGTGACGCGCAACAAACCGCCGACCGAGCGTTCAATCTCGACCAGGTCATAGCCCAAGCCGGCTACCGTTTGTTCAACAATTTCTTTCAGTGCCACCCAATACTCCGCTTATGCCAACTTTATTTACAGCGCAAAAAAACAAACGACCAAAAAAAACGGGCGGAAATGACTCGCCCGT
>PFKL01000210.1 GCA_002784245.1 Comamonadaceae bacterium CG_4_10_14_3_um_filter_60_75 | reverse complement strand
TCGGGCTCAAAGTCGGGTAAAAAGTCAGTGCCAAAACCCAACCCCACGGTGAACGGGCGCGGCGACAGGGTGGCCAGCATGCGGTCATAAAAGCCGCCACCGTACCCAAGCCGGTAGCCGCCCGGCGCGTAGCCCACGCAGGCCACAAACAGCAGCGTCGGGGTGATGACCTCGGTATCTTTGGGTTTGGGGATGCCATAGGCATCGTCTTCCATCGGGCAGCCGGGGTACCAGGTGTGAAAAGTCATGGTTTTATGAACTTTATCCACCACCGGCAGCCCAATCTTGCGTAGCTGGGGTTGCTCAATGAGTTCGCCGTCTTCTTTCCAGCGGTGCAAGGCCGGCAGCGGGTCAAACTCTCCCTTGATCGGCCAGTAGGCGCCAATCACCGTCTCCGGGCGGCCCACCAGCCAGATGCGCATCACCTGTCGCAATTGGGCAATGCGACGCTCCCGGTCGGGCAGATGCAGGCGTTGCTCAATCAGCCGTTTGCGCAGGGCTTTCTTATCCAACTCGCGTTGTTCGTCAGAGTTATTCATAATCCCTCTATGCAGTTCAAGTTGATTTTGACATTGATTGGTCTTTGCTGCGCATTGTGGGCGCCGGGGGTCAGCGCGCAGCCCAACGCCGACAGTGTGCTGCTGGACATGCAGCAGGCCTACAAAAAGGGGGATGGCAAGCGCCTGAGCGCGCTGTTGCCCAGAGCCGAGGGCCACCTGTTGCAGCCGTGGGCGGCGTACTGGGAACTCAGCGCGCGCCTGTCCGACGCCAGCGCCGATGAAGTCCAAGCTTTCTTTGCCAAATACCAGGGCAGCTACCAGGAAGACCGTCTGCGCAACGAATGGCTGCTGCTGTTGGGTCAGCGCCAGGACTGGGCCAGCTTTGCCGCCGTGGCGAACGACTTCCGCATGAACGACGACCGTGACGTGCGCTGCTACACGTTGGCTATGGAAAACAGCCTGGCCAGCCTGAATATGGCAAACGAAGTCAAAGCTCAGTGGTACGCCCAAAAGGGCCAGGGCGAAGGCTGCAAGCTTGCGGCGCAAATTCATTTCAACGCCGGCCATCTGAGCGAAACCGACATCTGGTACAAGGCGCGCCTGGCCCTGGATGCCCGTCAGCTCACGACAGCGCGTGAGGTGGCAGCGATGGTTGCGCCGCACGCCAGCAAGGCGCTGGGCGACGCGCTGAACAACCCGTCGGGTTTTGTCTTGAAAACACCCCTGTCAAACCAGCGGCTGACGCAAGAAATGGTGGTTCTGGCACTGGCCCGTTGGGCCGAAACACAGCCCGATAGCGCCGCCCAAGGCTTAAGCACGCGCTGGGCCAAGCACCTCACCCGCGCGCAACGCGCCTGGGCTTGGGGTGCCATTGGCAAACAGGCAGCGCAGAAACTCTCTGACGACGCGCTAGGTTATTTCGCCAACGCCAAGCCGACAGCCATGAGCGACGAGCACCTGGCCTGGCGTGCCCGCGCTGCGCTGCGCCAACTGCAGTGGGGCCAGGCGCTCGAAGCCATCAACGCCATGCGTGCGGACACGGCCAACGACGCCACCTGGATCTACTGGCGTGCACGGGCACGCATGCAAACAGACAACAGCGAAGCCGCGCAGGCGCAAGCGCGTGGCCTGTTGCAAAGCATCGCTGGCGTGCAAGGTTTCTACCCGATGCTGGCGCAAGAAGAACTGGGCTTGCCGTTGTTGCCGCCCCAACCACCCGCGGCGCTAACGCCACAAGAAAAAGCCACGGCGGCAGCCCATCCCGGCCTGCAGCGCGCGCTGGCAGCGATCGCGCTGGGCCTGCGCTCCGAGGGCGTGCGCGAGTGGAACTACACCACCAATCTGCACCAACCCGGCGGCATGAACGACCGCGAACTGCTCGCCGCGGCAGACCTGGCTTGCCAAAACGCCGTGTGGGACCGCTGCATCAACACCAGCGAGCGCACCCGCAGCGTGATCGACCTGACGCAGCGTTTCCCGATGCCGCACCACGATGCGGTGATCGAGCGCAGCCGCGCCATCGGGCTCGACCCGGCGTATGTTTACGGTCTGATTCGCCAGGAAAGCCGCTTCATTACCGACGCGCGCTCGGGCGTCGGCGCATCAGGCCTGATGCAGGTGATGCCCAAGACAGCGCGTTGGACCGCCAAAAAGATCGGCCTGACCGACTTCAAGACCAGCCAACTCAACGAGCGCGACATCAACATCGCCATTGGTACCGGCTACCTCAAGCTGGTGCTCGACGACTTTGCCGGCTCGATGCCGCTGGCTGCTGCCGCGTACAACGCCGGCCCCAGTCGCTCACGTCGCTGGCGTGGCCCAAGCGGTGCGCCCACGCTGGACGCCGCCATCTGGGCCGAGACCATCCCGTTCAGCGAAACCCGCGATTACGTCAAGAAAGTATTGGCCAACACTACCCTCTACGCGGCAATGATTTCCGGCCAGACGCAGTCGCTGAAAGAACGCCTGGGGCATATCAGTCCGCGCGAAGCCGACACCCCTGAAAACCGGGACATTCCATGATGAAACTCTACATTGGCAACAAAAATTATTCGTCGTGGTCGATGCGACCCTGGGTGCTGCTCAAGCAGGCGGACATCGCGTTTGAAGAAGTCATGGTGCGTTTTGACAGCTTTGACGCCAACTCCCGGTTCAAGACCACACTCAAAACCGTATCACCCACTGGCAAGGTTCCGGTGCTGGTCGACGGCGACCTGGTGGTGTGGGACACGATGGCGATTGCCGAATACGTCGCCGAGAGTTTTCACGAGTGCGAACTGTGGCCGCACGACCGGGCGGTGCGTGCCCGCGCGCGCAGCGTCTGCGCCGAACTGCACAGCGGCTTTACCGCGCTGCGCAGCGTCTGCCCGATGAACATCGAAGCCCACCTGCCCGACACCGGTGCGCTGATCTGGCGCGACCAGCCTGGCGTGCGCGCCGACATCGCCCGACTGATCGCGATGTGGCGCGACTGCCTTGCGACCAGCGGCGGCCCGCTCTTGTTTGGCAACTTCAGCGTTGCCGACGCCTACTATGCGCCCATCTGCACCCGGCTGCGCACTTACGCGCTGCCGCTGCCCGATGACATCGCCGCTTACGTGCAAGCTGTCTGCGACCTGCCTGGCGTCAAGGGATGGATGGATGGAGCCTTGGCCGAGCGGGATTTTCTGGACTTTGAAGAGCCGTACCGGCTGCGCCGCTGAGATGCAGATTCACCTCGTCGGCGGTGCAGTGCGCGACGCCCTGCTGGGCCTGCCGGTCACTGACCGCGACTGGGTCGTCGTTGGCGCCACACCGGCGCAGATGATCGAACAAGGCTTTACCCCGGTCGGCAAAGACTTCCCCGTGTTTTTGCATCCCACCAGCCACGAGGAATATGCGCTGGCGCGCACCGAGCGAAAAACCGCCCCTGGTTACCACGGCTTTGCCATCCATGCTGCGCCTGATGTCACCCTGCAAGACGACCTGGCACGACGCGATATCACTATTAATGCAATAGCTAGTAGCGCTTTCTCTACCTGGGCTGACGGCCAATTTGATGCTCAACAATTGGTTGACCCCTACGGCGGCGTGCAAGACCTGCAGGCCAAGTTGTTTCGCCACGTCAGCCCGGCGTTTCGCGAAGACCCGGTGCGCATCTTGCGCGTGGCACGCCTGGCCGCTCGCTTTCCCGATTTCACCGTTGCCCCCGAAACGATGGCGCTGATGGGTGAGATGGTTGACAGCGGTGAGGCAGATCACCTGGTGCCCGAGCGTGTCTGGCAGGAGCTGTCGCGCGGGCTGATGGCCACCAAGCCGTCACGCATGTTTGCCGTGCTGCGCGACTGCGGCGCACTGGCGCGACTGCTGCCCGAAGTTGACCGGC
>PFKL01000224.1 GCA_002784245.1 Comamonadaceae bacterium CG_4_10_14_3_um_filter_60_75 | reverse complement strand
TGGCTGTGGCGCTGGCCTGGTTGCTGCCGTTGATGCTGGCCAGTTTTGCCGGGCGCACTGCGATCGAGCGCTGGACCTGGCTGCCCTCGGCGGGGCTGGACCTGGTGTTTCGGCTTGATGGCTTGGGGCTGCTGTTTGCGCTGCTGATTCTGGGCATTGGTGCGCTGGTCATTTTGTACGCGCACTATTACCTGTCGGCCAAGGACAGTCTGGGGCGGCTTTACGCTTACCTGCTGCTCTTCATGGGCTCGATGCTGGGCGTGGTGCTGTCTGAAAATTTGATTCAATTGCTCATTTTTTGGGAGCTGACCAGCCTTTCCTCATTTTTGCTGATCGCCTATTGGCGGCGCAATGCGGCGGCCCGGCGCGGTGCTCGCATGGCGCTGGCCATCACCGGCATGGGTGGGCTGGCCTTGCTCGGTGGCCTGGTGTTGCTCGGGCAGATGGCGGGCAGTTACGAGCTCAGCGTGGTGCTGACCCAGGGCGACGCGGTGCGCGCCCATGCGCTGTACCAACCCATGCTGCTGCTGGTGCTGCTGGGTGCGTTGACCAAATCGGCGCAGTTCCCGTTTCACTTCTGGCTACCGCACGCCATGGCAGCACCGACCCCGGTGTCGGCCTATTTGCACTCGGCCACCATGGTCAAGGCGGGAGTATTCTTGCTGGCGCGTTTGTTCCCGGTGCTCTCGGGCACGCCCGAGTGGACCTGGATTGTCGGCGGGGCTGGCCTGATCACGCTGCTGCTGGGCGCGGTAGTGGCGTTGTTCAAGCATGACATCAAAGGCTTGCTGGCCTATTCCACCATCAGTCACCTGGGGCTGATTGTGGCGCTGCTGGGTATTGGCACGCCACTGGCTGCGGTAGCGGCGGTGTTTCACATCATCAACCACGCCATTTTCAAGGCCAGCCTGTTCATGGCCGCGGGCATCATCGACCATGAATGTGGCACGCGTGACATGCGGCGCATCAATGGCCTGTGGAAGTTCATGCCACACACGGCGGTGCTGGCCATGGTGGCGGCCTCTGCGATGGCGGGTGTGCCTTTGCTCAATGGGTTCTTGTCGAAAGAAATGTTTTTTGCCGAGGCCGTGACCGCCAGCGGCCAGATGCGCCTGGGCTGGTGGCTGCCTGCCACGGTGACGCTGGCCGGGGTGTTTGCAGTGGCGTATTCGCTGCGGTTTATCCACGACGTGTTTTTCAATGGCGAGCCAATCGACTTGCCCAAGACACCGCACGAGCCACCGCGCTGGATGAAGGTACCTGTTGAAATCCTGGTGATCTTGTGCTTGTTGGTGGGCATTTTTCCGGCGCAGACGGTGGAGCCCTTGTTGGCTTTGGCTGCGGGTGCGGTATTGCAGGGGCCGTTGCCAGCGCATGACCTGGCGATCTGGCACGGTGTCAACCCGGCGCTGTGGATGAGCGTAGTGGCGTTGGCGGGTGGTGTGGCGGTGTACACCACGCGCCGCTATTTGTTTGCGCTCAACGACCGGGTGTTGGTCGGGCTCGATGGCCGGGCGGCTTTTGATCGCGTGCTGGACTTGCTGCAAAGACTGGCCGCCACCGTGGTGCGCTGGCTGGATCGCGGTTCATTGCAGACCCACACACTGGTGTTGGTTGCCACGGTGTGGGTGCTGGGCGCGGTGGGCATGTTGGGCGCTGGCGCACCGTTGGCCGGTGGGCTGGCGCTACTGCCATTGGACGGTGTCAGTCTGCTCGCCGGCGTGGTGCTCATGGTGAGTGCCCTGGCGGCAACCGTGTGGCATCGCCAGCGCCTGACGGCGTTGATTCTGGCCGGCGCGGTGGGGCTGGTGGTGGCGCTGGTGTTTGTCAAGTTTTCGGCACCCGACCTGGCGCTGACGCAGTTGTCGGTCGAAGTGGTGACTGTGGTGCTGCTGTTGTTGGCGCTTTACTTTTTGCCAGATCACAGCCCGGCAGAGTCTGGCGTGCTGCGGCGCTGGCGCGACGCCGGGGTGGCCACCCTGGCCGGTGGCGGTGTGGCGGCCCTGGCCTGGGCTGTGATGACCCGGCCGAACGTTGGCATGGCAGACTGGTTCCTGCAAAACAGCGTCAGCGGTGGCGGTGGGCGCAATGTGGTGAACGTGATTCTGGTGGATTTCCGCGGCTTTGACACGTTTGGCGAGATTACCGTGCTGGCCATTGCCGCGCTGGGTATCTTTGCTCTGCTGGAGCGCATCAATTTGCAAGTGCCTTACCCGCCGAGTGTGGCGCCGGTGTGGGACGTAGACCAGCATCCGCTGGTAATGGTCACCTTTGCGCGGCTGTTGTTGCCGCTGGCGCTGCTGGTGTCGGTATTTATTTTCTTGCGCGGCCATAACCTGCCCGGCGGTGGCTTCATTGCCGGGCTGATCACGGCGGTGGCCCTGATCATGCAGTACCTGGCCAACGGCGTGCAGTGGACGCACCAGCGCTTGCCGGCACAAACGCAGCCGCTGATGGTGGCGGGCTTGCTGGCGGCCTTGCTCACGGGTGTGGCCAGCGCTGGCTTTGGCCGACCGTTTTTGACCTCTGCCTTCGGCCACATCAGTCTGCCCGTACTGGGTGAGATGGAATGGGCCTCGGTACTGGTGTTTGATTTGGGTGTGTACTTGGTGGTGGTTGGGGCAACCCTGCTGATTCTGATCAACATGGGTCTGCTGCACCATGGCAGCCACGGGCCTGATACCGCGCTGCAAGGCGCGCGAAAGGCCGCCTGATGCAAGCGCTGCTGGCCTTGATGATTGGTGTGCTGACCGGCTGCGGCGTGTACCTGGTGCTGCGCGCGCGTACCTTTGCGGTGGCGCTGGGGCTGACGCTGCTGTCGTATGCCGTCAATTTATTTTTGTTCGCCACCGGTCGGCTGGCCATTGGCGCGCCGCCGGTGATTGGCGGTGCGCTTGTGCCAACGGATCCGTTGCCGCAGGCGCTGGTGTTGACGGCGATCGTGATCGGCTTTGCCATGACGGCGTTTGTCATCATGCTGGCGGTACGCGCCTATGCCGATCTGGGCAACGACCATGTCGATGGGCGGTCTGAACCATGAGCACCCCTTTGAACCTGCTTGACCACCTGACCCTTGCGCCGGTTCTGTTGCCGTTTGCCACGGGTTTGCTGCTGCTGAGCCTGCGTGGCCAGGCCATCGCGTTGCGGCGCGGGTTGTCCGGCTTGGGTGTGCTGCTGCAGGTGGTGGCGGCGGCGGCGTTGCTGGTTCAGGTGGACACCGGGCTGATTTCAGTCTACCGGCTGGGTGATTGGCCGGCACCCTGGGGCATAGTGCTGGTGGCCGACCGCCTGGCCGCCTGGATGGTGTTGATCACCAGCTTGCTGGCGCTGTGGGTGGTGCTGCATGCCAGCGACGGCACCGACAACCAAGGCTCGTATTTTCA
>PFKL01000082.1 GCA_002784245.1 Comamonadaceae bacterium CG_4_10_14_3_um_filter_60_75 | reverse complement strand
CATCGGTCAGGCGGGTGGCCTGCACCACGTCGCCCACCCCCAAGTCACGCAGTTGCGATACCAGAATGGCCCGTGAGGTCGGGTTGCCGTCCACCACCAGTGCCAGGCTGGTGGAAAAATCGTCGGGTGCGCGGGTGTTAAAAGAGCCTAGGGCCATGAAGACGGATGGATCAGTTGTTCAGCAAAATAGTAGCACCAATCTACTGTCGAATTGGCGAATGTTTCAACCCAGGATGCTGGAAACACAATTGCGCCCACGCTCCTTGGACAGGTACAGGCCCTGGTCTGCGGCCTTGAGCAGTGCTTCGGCGTTGGTCATGCTGGGCTTAAGCGCCACCACACCCCTGCTGGCGCTGTGCCGCACCCAACTGATTGTTGATGTCACCAGATAGTGGTGCTGTTGGTCGACCGTGGGCCGGCCTGTGAGAAAGCAGTGATCCCAGCGAAACGCTTGCATGGTGTTTACCTTTGATGCGGTAACGTCAAGGTGTATCAAGCCGTATTGTTGCACCACTACCGCATTGCAACGCACGCTGTCAGGGCTGCTGCCACAGGCTGCGGTAGTGTCCGTCGGGGTCGTAGGTCTGCGCTTGCCGGGCAATGTTGAAATGTCGCCCGCCGCGCGGGTCGCTGCCCTTGCCAGCGATGTAGAGCCAGTTGCCCTGATTGTTGTAGACGTCGTAGTCGATGAGTTGCGCCTCAAACCAGGCGGCACCCGCGCGCCAGTCGCAGCCGAGTTCGTAGATCAGGTAGCTCGCCACCACCTGACGCAGCCGGTTGGAGAGGTAACCGGTGGCGAGCAGCTCGTGCATCGCCGCGTCGACGAGTGGCTCACCCGTGCGGCCCAGACACCAGCGGGTAAAAGTGGCGTTGCTGTGATGCACAACAGGCGTCTTGCCAGACAAACCCCGGTAGCGAAACAGCTTGGCACCATGCTGCAAATGCAGTAGACGAAAGTAATCGCGCCACAGCAGCTCCTGCCGCAGCCACGTTGTGCCTTCGTTGGGACCAGTCCGGTCTTCATAGCGGGCAATTTCTGCAGCCACCTGGCGCGGCGACAACGCGCCGCCGGCCAGCCAGCCCGAGAGCTTGCTGGAGAAGTCAATGCCACACAAGCCGTTGCGCGTGGCCTTGTAGTGTCGCGGCAAGTCGCTGGCGAAGTAGTGCGCCAGATGTGCCAACGCAGCGCGCTCGCCACCTGCAAACCCTGCTTGCCAATAGGGCAGGCTGCTGCGGGCATCGGCAACGCCTTGGGGCAGCAGCTGGGCATGGCGTGTCAGATCGACGGTGCCATAACCATGCGCCTCCGAAGGTAACGCGGGCAACACAGCGACGGCGGGGTTTGGTGCGTCCGGACGGCAGCGGTGGTGTTCCACAGTTTGCCGAAAAACCGTAAAAACTGCAGGCAGATCGGGCAGCGCAAACGGCAGTTGGTGCGGCTGAAGCAGACTTGACTGCCAGGTCTGGACAACATCGACGTCCGCGTTACCCAGGGCGGCTATTTCTGCCTGTTCGTGCGCCGCAGCAATGCTTTCGCAGTGGATGGTCCGCACGCCCAGGGTCTGGGCGAGTCGGGGCAGGATGTCGGCCGGAGCTTGGGCAAATACGGTTAAACCACTGCCAAGCGATTGCAGTTGCGCGTGCAGATCCAGCAGGCTGTCGCAGAGTACCCGTTGCCGATGCACGCTGGGCTGCATTGCGCCCCAGCGCGTATCGCCGTTGTGACGCGCGCTGGCGCTACCAAGGCAATACACCGGCAGCAGCGCGCTGGCGCTTGCCGCAGCTTGGGCGAAAGCTGGGTTGTCGTGCAGTCGCAGGTCGTTTCTGAACCAGTAAATCTGCGTATTCATCTCACTTTGGAGGAGAGGGCGGGGTTGCGCGGCGACAGCGCTCCGAGCAGTATTTAACGTTGTTCCAATCACGCTCCCATTTTTTACGCCAGGCAAAGGGCTTGCTGCAGACAGGGCAAATTTTGCTGGGCAAGTCCGATTTTTTGCGCATGTGGGGTAGGTCAGTTTTATATAAGAAATAAGCCTCTAGCGCTTATGTATAAAGCGGTTGCAGCTATTGAATTTGAGTAACAGTGGTTGCAGGTTCTGGTGTCACACCGGGTAGTTCATGAAGTTTCTGATCTGCCAGCGGGTTCGCCGAGTGGCCAGTGCCAATGTGGCAGCGCAGTGCATTGAAGCCACTGAGATGTATGGCGAGAGCTAAAGTTCATTTTGGCATTTTCTGTAGCGGCCAGAACGAAGAAGTGACTCTTTACATGGGGCCAATGGATGCGTGTTGCTGTACATCCATATGTTTATAGCAGGCATTGTTTTGCAGAAGCTTGCACGGGTTTCAATTAAGCAGCGGTCATGGCAACCACCATAAGTTTTAAAAACGGCAACTCTCAGGCTGTATGGTCGAAGGTCGCGGCAACAACATAGAAGGCGCGCGCGAAGCCCTATGAAACCCAAGTACATGCTTGACACCAACATCTGCATTTACTTGATGAAGCATCAACCGGTTGAGGTGAAAGAGCGGTTCGATCAATGTTTTTTTGGCGAAGTGGCGATTTCTGCCATCACATTGGCCGAGCTTGAATACGGGGTGACTTGTTCTGGCATTGGCGCTGCATCCAATCGGGCGCGCAGCCGCGACGCACTGGATAAATTGATCGCTGCGCACGCCATCGCGCTGGGCGTGACACCGGTCACCAACAATGCGGCCGATTTTGCGGTCTATCCTGGCCTCGCGCGCTTGCGTGGACGTACCTTATGCGTCCACCGCACTTATTGCATCAAACAACCCAATCTGACGGCTGTCCGCAGCAGGCTTGGCGCGTTGCGCGCGCGTGGCATCCAGGCGCCCTTTTCGTGAGGCATGTTTTTCAACAATGGCCGCTTTGCCAGCGCGCACCTCTGGCGTGCGGCGCAGGCTGTGCAGGCGGTCTTTGGCGGCGCGGGTGGCAGCTTCCAGATCAACCAGCGGCAGCGGCCAGGCGTCTGCCGCGCCAGCGCATGCATCTGCGCTCACCCGTACACCGCAGGCCTGTTGCACGCTCTCGGGCATGCGCCAGGGCTCGAACAACCAACTGTCAGGCACGCGGCGCAGCGCCGGGCACCAGCGGCGCACAAACAAACCCTTGGGGTCATGGTCTTGCGCCTGTTTGATCGGGTTGTAAACCCGTGTGGTGTTGATGCCGGTGGTGCCCGACTGCATTTGCATCTGGCTCCAGTGAATGCCGGGCTCATAGTCCAAAAACTGCCGAGCCAGCCACTCGCCCACTTCGCGCCAGTGCAGCCACAGCGGGTAGCTTGCCACCGAGACCAGCATGGCGCGCATGCGAAAGTTCAGCCAGCCGGTGTGGCGCAACATGGCCACACAAGCGTCCACCATCGGCCAGCCGGTGCGCCCTTGGGTCAGCGCCTCAAAATGCGCCGGGTTCCAGTCGGGTTCGCGCAGGCCGTCGTAACCCCGGTGCACATTGCGCCACTCCAGCTCGGGCTCGGATTCGAGCTTCTGGATAAAGTGGCAGTGCCAATGCAATCTGCTCAAAAAGGCATCTAGCCCTTTTGCAGCAT
>PFKL01000160.1 GCA_002784245.1 Comamonadaceae bacterium CG_4_10_14_3_um_filter_60_75 | reverse complement strand
GCGTTTGACAATGAAACTCTATACCGCACCGCGCGCGCCCAACCCCCGGCGTGTGACCATGTTCATGGTCGAAAAAAACATCACCAACATTGATCTGGTCAATGTCGACCTCAACGCGCAGGAACACAAGGGCGAGGCCTACCGCGCCAAAAGCCCGCTGGCCAAGGTGCCCGCGCTGGAGCTCGACGACGGCCGGGTGTTGACCGAAACCCGCGCCATTTGCACCTATCTGGAAGGGCTGTACCCTGAACCCAACTTGATGGGCAACAGCTTTGAAGAACGCGCGTTCATTGAAATGGCCGACCGGCTGGTGGAGTGGAACCTGATGCTCGGCATTGCCAACAGCGTGCGCCACACGCACCCGGGTCTGGCGGTGCTGGAACAGCCCCAGTTTGCCGACTTTGGCCAGTCACAGGCGCTAAAAGTCGTCGTCATCGCACAGTGGTTCGACCAACTGCTGCAACACCAGCCGTGGCTGGCCGGCGAGCGCTTCACCATTGCCGACATTACCGCTTTTTGCGCGATCGAATTTGCCAGGTTGATGAAGTTCAACGCCGGCAAACAGGGGCTGACTGCATTGCAGGCCTGGCGCGACCGGGTCGCCGAGCGCGCCAGCGCGCGGGCCTCATGACGGCGTGATTTGCGCCAGCCACTGCTGCAGGTTGGCAAACACCTGGGCGCGCGCCGGTGGCGCAGACAGCACCAGGTCGTGAATGCCATCGTGAATTGACACGCACTGCACCTTCGGGCCCAGCTTGGGGGCCAGACGCACCATGTCAGCCACGTCGAGCACAACGTCAGCGTGCATCGCCTCGTCGCACCAGACTTTGGGCCAGGCGCTGCGCTCGGCGTGCATCAGCAACACCGGGCAAGTGATGTTGAGCCCGCGAGCCACCTGGGCGTGCGCCAGCGCAATGGCCCGCAACCAGCCAGCGTGCACAGGGAAACCCTCGATCGGCTTCCACTTTGTCTCATAGCGCCAAGTGCCGTGGTGATCGGCGTGCAAGCTCTCGCCATACACCGTGGACAGCCCGGGCAGACGCAGGTGCGGTGCAAAAGCGCCGATCGACGCGCCCCACGACTGAAAAGTT
The DNA here is from genome assembly GCA_002784245.1 of Comamonadaceae bacterium CG_4_10_14_3_um_filter_60_75. GTDB lineage: Bacteria > Pseudomonadota > Gammaproteobacteria > Burkholderiales > Burkholderiaceae_C > Rhodoferax. Next base: position 2,306 of record PFKL01000160.1, on the reverse strand, counting down.
GTCTTTTGCCAATGCGGTATGTTCATGTCAAAAAACGGGCTGTTCAAGAACACCGCGTTCACCGCCGCACGCCGTCGGCCCCGGTGCGCGTGCAACGCGGCGACCAGACCGCCGGTCGAGTGGCCGTTGACCAGCAGCCAGTTGACCCCTTCGTGGCCGGTCAGCAGGTCAAGACAAGCGTCAACGTCTTCCAGGTACTCAGCGATGTCACCGGTGTAGCAGGGTAACTGGTGCGCCCGCAAGGAGCGGCCGTGGCGACGCAGGTCGACCGCGTAAAAGTGCAGCCCCTGCGCGTTGTAAAAGTCGGCCAGGTGGGTCTGAAAGAAATAGTCGACAAAACCGTGCACGTACAACACCGCCTTGCCCGCGCTGGGCTCAGGGCAGCGCCGACGCACCAGCACCAGTTCAACGGGGCCGTCGGGTGCAGTCAGATCGGTGAGTGTGGTCTGCTCAAAGCCGGGCAGCAGGTCGGGCGTCCAGATCAGGTTCAAGTTCGGCATTGATCATTCAACTTGAAAAAAGCAAGCGGTTGTTCTGTTATGGCAGTCATTATCGACGGCAAAATATTGCCATGAACAATCCCCAACCTATCACGCTCAATGGCCAACCCATTGCTGGCGACAAGTCCCCGCTGATTTGCACCCCGCTGGTGGGACGCACGCGGGAAGACATTCTGGCTGAGCTGACTGTGGTGATCCCCAAAAGGCCAGACGTGCTTGAATGGCGTGTTGACTTTTTCAAGCAAATTGGCGACACAGCCGCCGTGATTGCTGCGGCAAGTGCTATTAAAAAAGAAGCTAACGGGGTGCCGCTGCTGTTTACCCGCCGCTCGATCATTGAAGGCGGCGAGGTCATTACCCTGACCGAAGCGCAGGTGATTGCCCTATACCAGGCTGTCTGTGCGTCCGGGTGCGTCGATCTGATCGACTATGAAATGGCCAACGACATGGCCCACATCGGACAGATACGTGACGCGGCCAAAACCAACGGCGTCCAACTGGTGCTGTCGTTTCACAACTTCTCTTGCACTCCGGAGCCAGGCGCAATCGCCGCCAAGTTCCTGCAAGCGGAGCAACTCGGCGCCGACGTCGCCAAGGTGGCGGTCATGCCGAAAGACCTGGACGATGTGCTGACACTGCTCGCCGCCACCCGCTCGGCCAGCAAAACGCTGCGCATCCCGCTGATCAGCATGGCCATGGGGCCGCTGGGCGCCGTCACCCGGCTGGTGGGTGGCGTGTTTGGCTCGTCACTGACCTTTGCAGTCGGGGCCAGCAGTTCGGCGCCGGGTCAGATTCCCATTGAAGACATTAGATTGGTGCTGACAGTTTTGCAGCAATCAATGCAAGGCAGGTAAACGCCCTGCCTGCTGCCTGACGTGGTTGGTAATTGAGCACGATCAGCAAGTGTTCTGCTGAAATTCTGGGGCTCACGATGACCGATTTCGTTGTCAGCGCTGTTCAGGACGGAGCACAAAGAACCATTGAACAATCCGAAGTCATCCGATTATCGTTGGCTGATCAGCCGTGCTTCGCAAAGGCGCTGCTGAATCCACCTGAGGCCGCACCAGCCATGAGGCGTGCCTTTGCCAAACATACTGAGCTCTTGAAACTTTGATGAACAGCGCCCCGTTATGTTGCCCAGCTTGAGAGCAACCATGAGCAATCAGCACTTCATAGTGGTTCGGAGCCACCGGACAGCTATTTCAACCATCAAGTCACGCAGGACGTTCGTCGCCGGGTGACAGCTTGTTATGTCGCACTGACCGAACATCGGCGAATTACGGGCTATTGCACGCTGGCATCAGCTTCATTCCTGCTTTCAGACTTGCCCGCGGCGTTGAGCAAAAAGTTACCACGCGATCCAAACTTCCAGCGATACGAATGGGGTACCCGGCCGTTGACAAGGAATTCAAGGGAGTGGAATTAGGCGGCGCGTTATTGGCTGATGCCTTGACCCGTTCCATGCGCTCCGAGATTGCGGCATCGAGTTGCCGAACCAATCGTTGCAATTGTTTTTGCCGTTCGCGACGGTAGCGAGTGTTGCGCCACTGAAGTGCCTTCAAACTCCCGAGATACCAATAGCTGAAAGTTCTGAAGCTAATGAAGCGCCCGAACATCTTCACCATTCAACGATGCATGAGCCATGGATTCAAAGGTCAAGGAGCTGCTTGACTTGGTAAAACTCGACATCTGACATGGGCCAGAGGCCAATACTCGAATGTGAAGCTGGCTAAAAACACGCGGGCCGGTTGCACCACCGGTGGACACTGGTGCGGCTGGCGGGGATCGAACCCACGACCCTCGGCT
>PFKL01000044.1 GCA_002784245.1 Comamonadaceae bacterium CG_4_10_14_3_um_filter_60_75 | reverse complement strand
CGCCTGGCCGCCGAAACGCTGGGCCTGCCGACCAGCCCCTACAAATTTTGTGACTCGCTGACCGAGCTGCAAGCCGCGATTGACGCAGGCATCGGTTACCCTTGCATCGTCAAACCAGTGATGAGCAGTTCTGGCAAGGGCCAGAGCAAGATCAACGGCCCGGCCGACGTGCAAAAAGCCTGGGACTACGCCATGGCCGGTGGCCGCGTCAGCCACGGCCGCGTGATCGTCGAAGGCTTCATCGACTTTGACTACGAAATCACCCAGCTCACCGTGCGTGCGCGCAACGCCGAAGGCGGTATCGACACCCATTTCTGCGACCCGGTCGGCCACGTGCAGGTCAACGGCGACTATGTCGAAAGCTGGCAGCCGCATCCGATGAGCACCACCGCACTGGAACAAGCCCGCTTTATTGCCAAGACGGTCACCGACAACCTTGGCATCGGTCTGGACGGCCAGCCCAGCGGCCTGGGAATTTTCGGCGTCGAGCTGTTCATCAAGGGCGACAAGGTGTGGTTCAGCGAAGTGTCCCCGCGTCCACACGACACCGGTTTGGTGACGCTGATGACGCAATGGCAAAGCGAGTTTGAGTTGCACGCCCGCGCCATTCTGGGCCTGCCGGTCAACACCGCGCTGCGCAACCCCGGTGCCAGCGCCGTGATTTACGGCGGTGTCGATGCCAAAGGCGTTGTGTTTGACAGCGTGGACGAAGCGCTGCGCGTGCCCGGCACCGACATCCGCCTGTTTGGCAAGCCCGAGAGCTTTGTCAAACGCCGCATGGGCGTGGCGCTGGCCGCGCACGCTGACATCGAACAGGCCCGCGCCAATGCCAAGCTGGCAGCGAGCAAAGTCAAACCAAGGGTGGCCTGAATAAAGAAAAGTCGCGACTTTCTTTCAGTCCCTGCCAGCTACTGAAACGCCACCTCTGCAAAACTGCGCAGCTTGCGACTGTGCAACTGGTCCACCCCCTGCTCACGCAGCAACTCAAGAGCGCGCACACCAATGCGCAGGTGCTGGTCTACCCGCTCACGGTAAAAGTGATTGGCCATACCGGGCAGTTTGATCTCGCCGTGCAGCGGTTTGTCGCTGACGCACAGCAGCGTGCCGTAGGGCACCCGAAAGCGAAACCCATTGGCGGCAATGGTGGCACTTTCCATGTCCAACGCCACGGCGCGGCTTTGGCTGAAGCGCCGCTGCGGGCCGTTGTCGGGCAGCAGCTCCCAGTTGCGGTTGTCGGTACTGGCCACGGTGCCGGTCCGCATGATGTTTTTCAGCGCCGCACCCTTGAGCTGCGTGACTTCAGACACGGCAGATTCGAGCGCCACCTGGATTTCGGCCAACGCCGGCACCGGCACCCACAGCGGCAGCTCTTCGTCAAGCACATGGTCCTCGCGCACATAACCGTGCGCCAGCACGTAGTCGCCCAGTTGCTGCGTGGTGCGCAGGCCAGCGCAGTGGCCGAGCATGATCCAGGCGTGCGGTCGCAGCACGGCGATGTGGTCGGTGATGGTTTTGGCGTTGGCCGGGCCGACTCCGATATTGACCATGGTGATACCGCTGCCGTCCGGGCGCACCAGGTGGTAGGCGGACATTTGCGGCAGGCGCGGTGGGGGGGTGCCTATCGTCCGGGAATTGGGGTCAGCACGCGTCGTCACCACATTGCCCGGCTCCACAAACGCTACATATTCGCTAGCTGCCTGCGCCATCTGGGCGTGGCCAAGAGCGATAAATTCATCAATATAAAACTGGTAATTGGTGAACAGCACAAAGTTCTGGAAATGCTCGGGCGCGGTGCCGGTGTAGTGGCGCAGGCGCTGCAGTGAGTAGTCCACGCGCGGCGCAGTAAACAGGCTCAAGGGTTGCGGCTCGCCGCGCTGGGGCACGTGCGTGCCGTTGGCAATGCCGTCGTCCATGGCAGCCAGGTCGGGCAAGTCGAACACGTCACGCATCAACTGGCGGCGCTCGGGGCTCAGGTGGCCTTCAATGTGTTCATTTTCGGCAAACGAGAAATGCACTGGAATCGGCTGGTTGCTGGTGCCCACCTCCAGTTCGACATGGTGGTTCTCCAGCAGCAGGGTGAACTGTTCCAGGTAGTACTTGGCAAACAGGTCGGGCCGGGTCAGCGTGGTCTCAAAACGCCCGGCACCGGCGACAAAGCCGTAGCTCAGCCGCGCCACCTCGCCCCTACCCTGGCGCAGCATGGTATCGGTCTGCACCCGCACAAACGGGTAGCAGGCACGCACGTGGCCTGGCAGGACTTGCCCGGCCACATAGGCTTGCATGGCCTGGCGCAGGTGGGCAATGCTGTTGTTGTAGATGGCAAGTACTTGGGCCAGCGCGGCCGCTGGGTCGGTGAAGCGCTGGGGGGCGATGAAGGTGGGCAAATAAGACATGCGCGCATTGTTCCACGCCCAGAGGACAACCGTGCTTGCAGCCGGGCCTTGCCACTGGGGCCTAAACTGCGGCCTTGTCTTGCTGAAACATTGCCCACTTTTCATGCTGAAATTTACCTGCTGTAGTTCCGTTCGCCAGTTTTCCGACCCCGCACAGGCGCAAGTTTTCCGCGGCATCCAGCGCGGTTTTGAACGCGAATGCCTGCGCGTGGACCGCTCCGGCCAGATGGCGCGCACGCCCCACCCGGCGGCGCTGGGCGCCAAGCTGACGCACCCTTGGATCACCACCGACTACGCCGAGGCGCTGCTCGAATTCATCACCCCGGCGTCGACTGACCCCGCCTACCCGTTGGACTTTTTGACCGACATCCATCGCTTTGCCGCGCAGCAACTCGGTGGCGAATACCTGTGGGCCGGCTCCATGCCGTGCCGCATCGGCATGGACGCCGACATCGCCATCGCCAACTACGGCTCGTCCAACGCAGCGCGCTTCAAGATGGTCTACCGTGAGGGCTTGGGCCTGCGCTACGGTCGCGCCATGCAGACCATTGCCGGCGCGCATTACAACTGGTCGCTGCCGCAAGAGTTCTGGCCCCAGCTGCGCGAGTGCTGTGGTGGCTCGGGCAGCGAACAAGACTTCATCAGTGCGCGTTACTTTGGCCTGATCCGCAATTTTTTGCGCTACGGCTGGCTGGTGCCCTACCTGTTTGGCGCCTCACCCGCGCTGTGCAAATCGTTCCTGCAAGGCCACCCCAGCGACCTGACCGAATTGGCACCGGGCACGCTGCACGGCCCGTTTGCCACCAGCCTGCGCATGAGCGACCTGGGTTACCAAAACCACGCGCAAGACAAGCTGGGCATTGGCTTCAATTCGCTGGCCGAGTACACGCAGGCGCTGGAGTTGGCCATCCGCACGCCTGACCCCTACTACACGGAACTCAGCGTGCACGACGGCGAGCGCTGGAAGCAGCTCAGCGACAGCATCCTGCAGCTGGAGGCCGAGTTCTACGCCCCGATACGCCCCAAGCGCGTGTCCGAACTGCGCCCGGCCAAGGCGTTGGCCACGCTGGGCGTGCAGTACGTCGAGATGCGACTGTTTGACCTCAACCCGTTCATCGCCATCGGCATCGCACCTGAGCAAAGCCTGTTTGCCGACGCGCTGCTGCTGATGTGCCTGTTTCGCGACAGCCCACCCATCACCAGCCGCGAGCAAGGCGAAAACGACGAGAACAAACACCGCGTCGTCACCCGCGGACGTCAGCCTGACCTGCAATTGCTGCTCCATAACCGCGAGCAACCCTTGCGCGCGCTGGCGCATGAACTGTTTGACGACATCGCCCCGTTTGC
>PFKL01000091.1 GCA_002784245.1 Comamonadaceae bacterium CG_4_10_14_3_um_filter_60_75 | reverse complement strand
AAGTTGTCGGTCTCCAGGCCTTTTTCTGCCGCCGCAGCACGTGCCTTGTCGATGACGTTTTTCATGTCGCCCGGTGCCAGAAACTGACCTTTTTTGATGTTGACCGGCTTGCCCGACTGCGCTACGGCGCGGATGAAGTCTGTTTGGCGGCACAAAAAAGCGGGCGTTTGGAGTACGTCAACCACCGACGACACCTGTGCAATTTGCTGTTCGTCGTGGATGTCGGTAAGCACCGGCACGTTGAGCTCGCGTTTGACCTTGGCAAGAATTTCCAGACCCTTGTCGATGCCTGGACCGCGAAACGTGTGGCCGCTGGAGCGGTTGGCCTTGTCGAAGCTGCTCTTGAAAATGAAAGGGATGCCCAGGCTGGTGGTGATTTCCTTCAAGGCGCCCGCAGTGTCCATCTGCAGTTGCTCGGACTCGATGACGCAGGGCCCAGCGATCAGGAAAAATGGGCGGTGCAAGCCAATGTCAAAACCACACAGCTTCATCAGGCAAGCGCTTTCTCTTTGGAAATAGATGACTTTTGTTCAAGCGCGGCGCGGATAAACGCGTTGAACAAGGGGTGCCCGTTCCAGGGGGTGGATTTGAATTCGGGGTGAAACTGCACGCCAACAAACCACGGGTGTACGCTTTGCGGCAGCTCGACGATTTCAGTCAGTTGCTCGCGCTGTGTTTTGGCTGAGATGACCAAGCCGGCCTTGCTCAGGGTGTCCAGATAATTCACGTTGGCCTCATAACGGTGACGGTGACGCTCGGTGACGAGGTCGCCATAAATCTGGTGCGCCAGCGTGCCCTTGGCCACGTCTGAACTTTGCGCGCCCAGGCGCATGGTGCCGCCCAGGTCAGAGTCTTCGCTGCGCGTCTTGATGCTGCCGTCGGCGTCTTTCCACTCGGTAATCAGGGCGATCACCGGGGCGGCACAGGTTGGGTTGAATTCGGTGCTGTTGGCGTCTTTCAAGCCGGCAACATGGCGTGCGAATTCAATTGTGGCCACCTGCATACCCAAGCAAATGCCCAGGTAGGGAATCTTGTTTTCTCGGGCAAAGCGGGCCGCGCAAATCTTGCCTTCCACGCCGCGCACACCAAAGCCACCGGGCACCAGAATGGCGTCGCACTTGGCGAGCTGGGCCACGTTGTCGGGGGTAATGGTTTCGGAGTCGATGTAGTCAATCTTGACACGCACATGGTTCTTCATGCCCGCATGGCGTAGCGCTTCGTTGAGCGATTTGTAGCTGTCGCTGAGGTCGACATATTTGCCGACCATGGCAATGCGCACGTCACCTTGCGGGTGCGCCGTCTCGTAGACCAGATCGTCCCAGCGTTTGAGATTGGCCGGCGGCGTGTTCAGGCGCAGCTTGTCGCAGATCAGGCCGTCCAGGCCTTGCTCGTGCAGCACGCGCGGCACTTTATAGATGGTGTCGACATCGGGCATCGAGATCACGCCCCACTGTGCCACGTTGGTGAAGAGTGAAATCTTGTCGCGCTCGTCGTCCGGAATCATGCGGTCGGCGCGGCACAGCAACGCATCGGGTTGGATACCGATTTCGCGCAGTTTTTGCACCGTGTGCTGGGTTGGCTTGGTTTTGAGCTCGCCCGCGGCTGCAATCCATGGCACGTACGTCAAGTGCACAAAAGCCGCCTGGTTGGGCCCGAGGCGCAGGCTGAGCTGGCGCACCGCTTCCAGGAACGGCAAAGACTCGATGTCACCGACGGTACCGCCGATTTCGACGATGGCCACGTCGACAGCATCCGGCGTGTCAAAACCGGCACCGCGCTTGATGAAGTCCTGAATTTCATTGGTGACGTGCGGAATAACCTGAACCGTTTTGCCGAGGTAATCACCCCGGCGTTCTTTCTCCAGCACGCTTTTGTAGATCTGGCCGGTGGTGAAGTTGTTGGTTTTCTTCATGCGCGTTTCAATGAAACGCTCGTAGTGGCCCAAATCAAGATCAGTCTCGGCACCGTCGTCGGTGACAAACACCTCGCCGTGCTGGAACGGCGACATGGTGCCGGGATCGACATTCAGGTAGGGGTCAAGTTTGATGAGGGTGACTTTAAGGCCGCGCGATTCAAGGATGGCGGCCAACGAAGCGGAGGCAATTCCCTTGCCCAGGGACGAAACAACACCGCCGGTGACGAACACAAATTTGGTCATGTCAAACAGAGCCCGGGGCTCAGGTGAGCTGGTAAAGCAAGATTATAGGGGCCGGGTTTTGCTGGAGCAGGGCGCGGCAGGGCCGTTTTTGTGCTCTGTTACATTGCGGCGCATGAAAGATTTAGCTGCAAAACACATTGTTCTGGGCTTGACTGGCGGCATTGCCTGCTACAAGGCAGCCGAGCTGTGCCGCTTGCTGATCAAGGCCGGTGCCACGGTGCAGGTAGTGATGACCGCCGCCGCCGAGCAGTTCATAACCCCGGTGACGATGCAGGCGCTGAGCCAGCGCGCCGTGGCACAGTCGCAATGGGACGCGAGCGAACCCAACAACATGGCCCACATCAATCTGACGCGCCAGGCCGACGCGGTGCTGATTGCGCCGTGCAGCGCCGATGCCATCGCCAAGCTGGCGCACGGTCAGGCCGACGATTTGCTCAGTCTCTTGTGTCTGGCTCGCCCTGCCGACCGGGTGCCCTTGCTGCTGGCCCCGGCGATGAACCGCGAGATGTGGGCGCACCCCGCTACGCAACGCAATGTGCGCCAGGCCGCGGCCGATGGTGCGCTTGTGCTGGGCGTGGGTAGTGGTGACCAAGCCTGCGGCGAGACGGGTGACGGGCGCATGCTGGAACCCCAAGAAATCCTGGACGACCTGGTGGCGCACTTTCAGCCCAAGGTGTTGGCCGGGCAAAAGGTGTTGGTTACCGCCGGGCCAACCTATGAGGCCATCGACCCGGTGCGTGGCATCACCAATCTGTCGAGCGGCAAGATGGGCTTTGCCATCGCACGGGCGGCGCGCGAGGCCGGTGCTGAGGTGACTCTGGTGGCCGGGCCGGTGAGTTTGCCGACGCCGCGCGGTGTCACACGCATCGACGTGCGTTCAGCGTCAAATATGCTTGCAGCCGTTATGGAACAATCGCAAGCAGCTACTGTTTTTATTGCAACGGCGGCGGTTGCAGATTGGCGACCCGAGAGCCTGGCCGACCAAAAGATCAAAAAAGACGGCTCTGGCGCGCCCCCCGCGCTGCGCTTTGTGGAAAACCCCGATATTCTGGCGACGCTGGCGCAGTCTCAGCGGGGCCAAAGCGGCGCGCTGTTTTGCGTCGGCTTTGCGGCCGAAAGCCACGACTTGCTGGCCAACGCCCAGGCCAAACGCCAGCGTAAAGGTGTGCCCTTGCTGGTAGGCAATATCGGCCCAGCCACGTTTGGTCAGGATGACAACGCTTTGCTGCTGGTCGATGCCCAGGGCGTGCGTGAGTTGCCGCGCAATAATAAGCTCTCGCTAGCTC
>PFKL01000034.1 GCA_002784245.1 Comamonadaceae bacterium CG_4_10_14_3_um_filter_60_75 | reverse complement strand
AGCTGATTCAAACCCGGGGCAATGCCGCGCAACAGCGTGTCGCAAGCGTCGGTGGCTTGCAGTATGACGATCGGGCGCTCACGGCTCTCCAGCAAGCGCTGCTCGGCATCGCTCACCTGCGCATAGGGCTGCAGGCTTGCCGTATTGGCGACCATCACCGCCAACGGCTTGGCTTCGCGTTGCTTGCGTTCGCGCAGTCGCGCCACCGCAACCGGGTTGCGCGCGTCACACGCCAGATGGAAGCCACCCAGCCCCTTGATAGCGACAATGGCGCCGCTTTGCAGCAAGGCCAGCGTCTGGGCGATGGCATCACCAGCGATCGGTGTGCCATCCATTTTTGATAGCAGCAAGCGCGGTCCACATAAGGGGCAGCAGGTGGTTTCTGCATGAAAACGCCGATCACTTGCGGTCGTGTACTCGCGTGCACAATCTGGGCAAAAGGCAAAGTCCGCCATGCTGGTCTGCGGGCGATCGTAGGGCAACGCGCGCGTCACGGTCAAGCGCGGGCCACAATGCGTGCAGGTGATAAAGCCGTGCCGCCAGCGCCGGTTGGCAGGGTCAAACAATTCAGAAAGACACGCGTCGCACACCGCAACATCCGGCCCGATGGTGGTGCTGGCTGGCCCGGTCTGACTGTCGACAATCGCGAAATCTGCCCAAGGTTGCCATGCTGCGTCGCTGGCCTGCACCGCATCAACACGCGCCAGCGGCGGTGCGTCGCTGCGCAGGCGTGCGATCAGATCGTCCAACTGCGCTGCCGCACCTTGCACGGCAATCTCCACGCCCAGCGCGTCGTTGCGCACCCAACCCTTGAGCAAACGCTCTTGTGCCAGACGCCAGACAAAAGGCCGAAAACCCACCCCCTGCACCACGCCGGTCACCCGGATGCGACGCGCAAGCTCGGTGGTCATTGCGGCGAACTCAGGCCTTGGCCTGCTGCAACTGCGCTTCCAGTGCGGCCACACGGGCTTTGAGCACCGCCACCGTCTGCTGCCGGGCCGCCGCTGTGCGCGCCATGCCGGCGCGCAGATAGGTCAGCCATTCGTCCATGCCCTGTCCGCTGGTGGCAGACACCTGAATGACCCGGATCGCAGGGTTGACACGCCGCGCAAAAGCAATCGCTGCATCCACATCGTAGGTGAGGTGCGGCAACAGATCGACCTTGTTGAGCAGCATCAGGCTGGCGGCGCGGAACATGTCGGGATACTTGATCGGTTTGTCTTCGCCTTCGGTCACCGAAAGGATCACCACCTTGTGCGCCTCACCCAAGTCAAACGCCGCCGGGCAGACCAGGTTACCGACGTTTTCAATCATCAGCAGCGCGCCATCGGCCAACGGCAGTTGTTGCAGTGCGTGGCCGACCATGTGCGCATCCAGGTGGCAGCCCTTTCCGGTGTTGATCTGGATCGCCGGGGCACCGGTGGCGCAAATGCGGTCGGCGTCCTGGCTGGTCTGCTGGTCGCCCTCAATCACCGCCACGCTGGTGCTGCCCAGCAGGTCAATGGTTTTGCACAACAGCGTGGTTTTGCCCGAGCCGGGGCTGCTGACCAAATTGAGTGCAAACACCCCGCGCTCGGCCAGCTTGTCGCGGTTGGCCTGCGCATAGGCGTTGTTCTTGGCCAGAACGTCCTGCTCGATCTGCACCATGCGGGTCTGGCCGACACCGGGCGCATGGGAATGCAAATCACCTTGGGCATGGCTGTGATCGTGGCCATGCTCATGCGCGTGGCCCGCCACGCCATCGATTTTCACCTCCCCCTCACCACAACCACAGGTCACACACATCGCTTCATCTCCTCTTTTGCCAAGGCGCTTACGCTACCTCAAGTTCTTTTACCCGCAGCTCGGTACCGCCAGTCACTTGCAACTGGTAGCCGCCACAGTCCGGACACTCGCCAAACACTTCTTTCATAGGCACCGACTTGGCGCACGCCATGCACCAACCGACGCCGGGCGTGGCGACAATTTCCAGCCGCGCGCCCTCGGCCACGCTGCCGCGGGTGACCGCATCAAAACAAAACGCCATGGCCTGCGACTCGACACCCGAGAGCTGGCCAATCTCCAGCCACACCGCCGTGACCTTGCTGAAATGATCGCGCTGTGCGGCATCTTCAATCACCTGCAATACGCCTTCGGCCAACGACATCTCATGCATTCCACAGACGCCTAATTGCCCAAGCGCAGGTAGTCAGCCAAGCGCTTGTCACGTGTCGCGATATGCAGGGTGATGAAGTTCAGGACATCGTGCACCTTACCTGGTATCAACGCGGTATGGCCCGCTTCATGTGCAACCGCCATAAACTGCATCGACGTCAGCATGTTGACGTGGTCATCCTGATGGTCTTCGTAATCGTCATAGCTCTTCATGCGCATGAGCAGTTCTTCGGACATGAAATGCGCTTCGCTGTAGGAGATCAACGCCTCCAGCATCGACGCGACCTCTGAGGCCGCCGCCTGGCGCTCGACCGCATCACTGAGCGCTTGAAGCAGGCGAAGTTGCTCTTCGTGCTCGCGATCGGTCACTGCGTTGGCCTCGGCATTGAATTCGGCGATGCGGTTCATGGTTGTCTCCAGTGGCTTGGGCGACGGAACAGGTGCCCGTCCGGGGCGCAATGGTCGCATATTTTGATCCCGCTCACTTCGTCATGACTTGTGCAACGCAAAAAAACCGCGCCGAGACACCACTGGTTTCTGTTTGACGGCCTCGCTTGCCGGCGACGGACTCGGCGTCGGACTCGGCGTCGGAGGTGCGGACAACAGCCCGATCAATGAAGCGCGTGCCGTCATGCGCGCCTCGCGCTGGCTGGCAAATTTGTCCATCGGCGAAAACAGCGCACAGCTCTGGTAATGGCCTAATTCCGGTTCGCTGTTGCCCAGGAACGCAAAGTCACCTGCCGGAAATTTGATGAAGCGGCGCTGGTTCTCATCGACCACTTGCCAGTTTTCGGTGCTGCCGGGCACCAGCAAAATACTCATGCACCAAGGGGCAATCACCAGCCCCAGCCAATGCCCTTGCCAGCGCTGGAAGTCAACCGCTTGTACCGTCAGTGCCGGATTCAAAATCGGCACCCCGGCCATGCGGGTGTGCTGAATGCGCAGAAAAGCGGTCTCTACGGCTTCATCAGGATTGTCATCATGGACCTGAAAACTCATACAAAACTCACGCGACGGCGCCCCATTGGCGCGCGTCACCCCCCTGGGACATCAGCGCCTGCATCAAATTGAGCGCTTCTTCGGCGCGTGCGGGCTCGACACGCTCAAAGGCAAAGCCGCCCGCCTGGATCAACAGGTAGTCGCCGACCTGAACATCGTCGGTTAGCAACAGCAGGCTGACGTGGCGTCGCTCGCCAAAGCACTCAGTCAGCGCCATGCCGTCAGCGACTTCGAGCACACGCGAGGGGGCAGCCAGGCACATGATGCAGCCTCAGGCCAACTCGGCCAGTGCAGGCGCAACCGCATAGCCGCGCTGCCTGAGGGCAGCCACAGCCATCTGCACCACCTGCGGTACAACCCGCGCCACGGTGGGTGTCATCTCCAGACCGAGTTCCAGCGAAACCGGCTCAACACCGATGACGACAATTTCCTTAGGCATGGCGTCGAGCAACTCCAGACTGGCCAACACATCGGGCAAGCCAATCTGGTGCGGTGAGAGCTTTTTGCGAAAGAATACCGGAATGGCATCGCCTTCAATGGTGACCACCGTCCCCGGCGCGGCACCGGTCAAGACCACATCAAACACCAGCAGGAAGTCCAGGTCAGACAGATCCTCGATCATCTCCATGCCCGAGGTACCGCCATCAATGAGCTGCACCGCAGGCGGCAAGCAGTAGTCGCGTTCCAGTGCCTCGACCGCACGCACACCGGCCGCTTCATCGCTCAGGATGGTGTTGCCGATCCCTAATACAACAGCGCGCATGGGCTTGCGGCCGCTCAAACGGCTTTGACCGTGTAGGTCGCGTCGTTTTCGGTGTCGGTGAGGTGGATCGCGCAAGCAATACACGGGTCAAACGAATGGATGGTGCGCAGCACTTCCAGCGGCTTGGCGTTATCGGCAATCGGCGTGTTCACCAGCGATGCCTCGTAAGGGCCGGGCTCGTCCTTGTCGTTGCGTGGGCAGGCGTTCCAGGTGGAAGGCACCACGCATTGGTAGTTCTTGATCTTGCCATTCTCGATAACGATCCAGTGCGACAGCGCGCCGCGCGGTGCTTCGTGGAAGCCGACACCGGCAACCTCATCTTTCGGGAATACCGGCTTGTTGAAGGTCGTCAGATCGCCCTTGCCCATGTTGGTGAGCAAGGCGGTCCACTGTTCCGAGAGCAAATCAACGTTGACGCAGCAGGTGACGGCGCGCGCCGCGTGGCGACCGATGGTCGAATGCATGGCATCGAGCCCCACTTTGGTCTTGGCCAGCGCCGAGACCGTGTCAAGTGCCGCAGTGGCGTACTTGGTGGTTGCCTCGTGTTTGGCTGCCAGGCCGGTAAGCACCCGTGCCAGCGGCCCGACTTGCGCCACCTTGCCGTAGAAGGTGGGCGATTTCAGCCACGAATATTTGGCGTCGGCCTTGAAGTCGGTGTAGTTGGGCGTGGTTTCGCCCTTGAACGGGTGCAGCGCGCCACCGTCGCTGTAGTTGTACCAGGAGTGCTTGACCGACTCTTCCACCCCCTTGCGGAAATACTCATCGTGAAACGAGGTGATGGGCTTGTAGCTGGCGAGGTCGCCGCCCTCGATAAAGCCGCCGGGGTACGCAAACTGGGTGCCCTTGCCGTCGAGCGGCACATCGGGCACCGAAAGGTAATTGGTGACGCCCTTGCCGATGGTGGTCCACTCGGCGTAAAACGCACCGACCGCGGCCACGTCAATCAGATAAACATTCTTGACAAAGTCCGCCAACTCGTCGAT
>PFKL01000061.1 GCA_002784245.1 Comamonadaceae bacterium CG_4_10_14_3_um_filter_60_75 | reverse complement strand
CAAACGACAGGTTTTCACGCTGGCTCATGATCGCCACGCCGTGGTCGCCCATCGTGCCCGAGACCAAAATCGCGTCGCCCGCGCGCACCCGGGCACCGCCCAGCTCAACGCCGTCGGGCAACACGCCGACACCGGTGGTGGTGATGAAAATGCCGTCGCCCTTGCCACGCTCGACCACCTTGGTGTCGCCCGTCACCACCGGCACACCCGCCGCGTTAGCGGCATGCGCCATCGACTCCACGATACGCGCCAGGTCACCCAACGCAAAGCCCTCTTCCAGAATAAAACCTGCTGCCAGATACAGCGGCGTGGCACCCATCACGGCCACGTCGTTGAGCGTGCCGTGCACCGACAGACAGCCGATATCACCGCCAGGAAAAAACAGCGGCGACACCACATGGCAGTCGGTGGACATCACCAGCCGCGCCGGTTTGCCGTCGATCACCGGGGCAGGCAGCACCGCACCGTCGTTACCCTGGCCCAGGTAGGCGTTGCCCAGGTGGCTGGCAAACAGCTCCGAGATGAGTTGCACCATGGCCCGCCCGCCCGAGCCGTGCGTCATGTCAACGCGCCCGTGTTTCAGATCAAGCGGCCGCACGTAGCCACGTTTGACTTCACTCATGGCTGGTTTCCTTTGCGCTTTGTGCGGGCTGCATGTCCTTGTACCGGCCATAGCTGTAGTGCGCGGCACACGCGCCTTCGCTGCTGACCATGCACGAGCCGATGGGGTTCTCTGGCGTGCAGACGGTGCCAAAAATCTTGCAGTCCTGCGGCCGCTTGACACCACGCAGAATGGCACCGCACTCGCAGGCCTTGTTGTCGGGCACCGACTGGTAGTTGATGTTGAAACGCCGCTCGGCATCGAACGCACCATACTTTTCGCGGATCTTCAACGCCGAGTACGGCACGACCGACAAGCCGCGCCACTCAAATTCGCTGCGCAGCTCAAACACCTCGGCGACGCGATCTTGTGCCTTGCGGTTGCCGTCGCGGCTGACCGCGCGTGAAAACTCGTTTTCAACCTCGGCGCGGCCTTCGTTGACCTGCACGATCAGCATGGCGATGGCCTGCATCACGTCCAGCGGCTCAAAGCCGGCAATCACCACCGGCTTGCGGTATTCCTCGGCAAAAAATTCATAGGGCCGGCTGCCAATAACAGTGGACACGTGCGCCGGGCCAATGAAACCGTCGATCGGCACCGTTCCCCACTGGCGCACCTCGGGCGACTCCAGAATCTGCGTGATCGCCGCAGGCGTGAGCACATGGCAACACAGCACACTGAAGTTGGCCAGGCCTTCTTTAGCCGCCTGCAAAATCGCCAGCGCCGTCGGCGGCGTGGTGGTCTCGAAACCAATGGCAAAAAACACCACCTCGCGCGCCGGGTTGTCACGGGCGATCTGCAAGGCATCAAGCGTGGAATAGACCATGCGAATGTCGCCACCGCGCGCCTTGGCTTTCATCAGCGACAGCCCGTCAGACGCCGGCACGCGCAAGGTGTCGCCGTAGGTGCACAGGATCACGCTGCTTTCAAGCGCCAGCTTGATCGCCATGTCGATGCGGCCAATCGGCAACACGCACACCGGGCAGCCGGGGCCGTGCACCATGCGCACGTTGGGCGGCAACAAATCGCTCAAGCCGTAGCGCGAAATGGCATGGGTGTGACCACCGCAAAACTCCATGAAGCTGTAGTTGCGCTCGGGCCTGGCCAGCGCGGCAATCTTGCCCGCCAACGTTTTGGCAACCTCACCGTCGCGGAATTCGTCGATGTATTTCATGCTGCCGCCTGGAGCGTCATCTGTGCGCTCATCTCAGAGAACAGCGTCAGCGTGCGTTCGGCCTCTTCGGGGTCGAGCCTGGACAGCGCGTAGCCCACGTGCAGGATGACGTAATCCCCCACCTGCACATCATCGAGCAGTTCAACAGATATTTCCTTTTGCACGCCGCCCAGATCCACCAGCGCTGAATCGCCAGTGGCGCCCAAACCCACTTGAATCACCTTGACCGGAAGTGCCAAACACATAAATCCTTACTCCAAAGAATGCAGCGCCACCCAGGCCTGACCCAGCGCAATGCTGGCGTCTCCTGGTGAGGTGTGCCGCGGCTGCAACAATCGCAAACCGCGCTGCTGCAGCTGTTGATTCAACCCCGACGATAACAATGCATTGAGCATGCAGCCACCACTGGCGGCCACCACCCGGACTCCGGTATGGTCAAGCGCACGCATCAACCAGTCGGTCAAGCCCTCGACCAGCGTGGCGTGAAAGCGCGCGGCGGCAAAGTCAGCGGCAGGGCAGTCGACCAGGCTCTCGAGCACCGGCAAAAAACTCAAGCGCAGGTTGGCATCGATGGCCCAGCCCGTCTGCATCGGCGGCGGCCAGCCGTGCGTCTGAATATGCCGTTGCGCCGCCTGCTCCAGCAACACCGCGGCTTGCGATTCGTACTGCATGGCACTGCACAACCCCAGCAAGCCAGCCGCCGCATCAAACACCCGCCCCAGGCTGGACGTGCGCGGGCTGTTGAAACCACGCACCAGCATGTCGGCCACGATGGCAGCAGCGGGTTCGGCAAAGCGTGCGGTGATCTCGTTGCCCCGGCCCAGTGCGTGCAAAACCGCCGCCGCCATGCGCCAAGGTTCGCGCGCGGCCCGGTCGCCACCAGGCAAGGCGAGCGCTTGCAAGGAACCCAGCCGGGCGCACTGTGCGCCCTCGACAAAAAGCAACTCACCGCCCCAGGCGGTGCCGTCGGTGCCCAGGCCAAAACCGTCCAGCGCCAAGCCCAGCACCGGGCCTTGCCAGCCGTGCTCGGCGCACACGGCCGCAATGTGCGCGTGGTGGTGCTGCACCGCCTGCATCGGCACGTCCAGGCGTTGCGCCAGCGCCTGCGCGGCGTGGGTGCTGTAGTCGTCGGGATGCAGGTCATGCGCGATCAATTCGGGGCGCACGTCGATCAGCGTCATCATGCGCTGCACGGTCTCGTCGAGAAACTCGCAGGTGGCGGCGTTGTCGAGTGATCCGACATGCGGCGACAGAAAAGCTTCATCACCGCGCGTCACGCAAACGGTGTTCTTCAGGTGCGAGCCCAGCGCCAGCACCGACGGCCCGCTGTGCGGCAAGCGGATTGCCGTGGGCGCATAGCCACGGCTGCGCCGAATCAACTTGACCGCAGCGCCAGCAACGCGCAACACGCTGTCGTCGCAGCGCGCCACCACCGCGCGGTCATGATCCAGTACGGCATCGGCAATGCCCTCCAGTCGCGTCTGCGCCTCGGCCAGATCTCGCACGATCGGCTCGCCGCCGGAGTTGGCGCTGGTCATCACCAGCACCAGCGGCTGCGCCTCTTGCAGCCACTGCGTGCCCACTGGCCGACCCGCCGCCTCGTGAAACAACAGGGAGTGGATTGGCGTGGTGGGCAACAACACCCCCAGCTGATTCAAACCCGGGGCAATGCCGCGCAACAGCGTGTCGCAAGCGTCGGT
>PFKL01000196.1 GCA_002784245.1 Comamonadaceae bacterium CG_4_10_14_3_um_filter_60_75 | reverse complement strand
CGTTTTCCGCGATTGCGGCCGAGGGGGATGCTTTGCTGCTTACTGGCGTGGGAATGGTCATGTCCGGCATTTTAGTCGGGCGTCTCAAGCGCAACTGCGCCGTGGACATGCCGTCGGCCAATACCGTCGATCCAGGCGTTTGCGTGCAGCTGCTCTGGTCTGATGTTGAAGACGCTGTCGAACGGGGCGCGATTTTCGTAACGCGCTCAGGTCAGCAGCGACTCGGTAAATGCGTTGATGACGTTGATGTCCGGGGACAATTCGGTGTAAGGCAGGTGCTCGCGTTCCAATATTTCGCGCAGTCCCTGGTCAACTTCCTTGGCTTGTTCTTCGTCCTGAAAACGCCCAGAGCGCACATATTTTTTTTCACCGCGCTTGACCAGGATGTTGACGTTGTCGTTCTGCCGGTACCACTGCAAAATTTGGTCGCGGGTCTTGGCCACGTCACAGATGTTGTCGGCATAGTTTTCGTTGTAGAACAACACCTGCGGCAGAGAACACTCAGTAATCAAAAAATGCACCTGACCGTCGATCAGGTTAAGCATTTCGTACTGGCGCTGGGCAATGTAGTACTGGTTTTTCAGCACCTCAAAATTTTGTTGCCAGACCAGCGACTTGGCGTAGTCGGGGATGATTTCCACCGTTTTGCCGTGCAGGTTCAAGTACAGGACGATGGCCGCTGAAAAAAGCGATTTGTCGCTGCCTGGTCCACCAATGATGTTAATCACCTTGGTGGGGTACAGCCGCATCTTGGTCTCCGGCAGATGATTGATAACGTTGGTGTAGCGAATAGTCATGACGGCAAATGATACGGCGTTTGGCACAGGCAACCAAACATCAAGTACCGCTGTCTGACCTCAAGCATGGGCACCATTCATGCCAAGCCGAGCAACACCAGTCACCGCAATATCCTGGGGTGACCGACGCTTTCAACCGCATTGGCGCTGTTCACCTTGCCGCCGCAGGCGTTCGCATGCCTGCGTCCGTCTGACCTGCGCCGAACGGCCTGCCGGCCGCGCGGCTTAGAGGGTGCTGCTGCTGGACGTTGTCGTTGCCAAGCTGCTCAGTTTGTCCATCGAAAGACCACCAGAGGCGTTACCCAGCGTGTAGGGAATCGACACAAAGGCGACAAAACTGACCGCCAGGAACGTGCCGCCGACGATGGCCAGGTACTTGGTGACAAATTCTTTGAGTTCAGATTTCATGGCTCGCTCCGGGGTTGGTTTATGCAATGGCGGTATCTTCACACGCAGGTCTTAACGTTCTCTGAGCTCTTACGCGCTGTTACCTCTGAAACAAGTTTTGCTGGAGTTGTATCAATCAGCGATCGGCATCAACAGAAAGCCTAATTCTCTGTGTTGCCCGGCGATAATTGGCGTGCAGAAGGGAATAACCATGGATGTTGTGTTGTTGATCAAGGCTGCCGTAATGGGCCTGGTGGAGGGCTTGACCGAGTTCTTGCCGATTTCAAGCACCGGGCATTTGATTTTGGCCGGGGCTTTGCTGGGCTTTGACGATGAAAAAGCCAAGGTGTTTGACATTGCCATTCAGACGGGTGCCATTTTTGCCGTCATTCTGGTTTATTGGCAAAAAATCCGCGACACGGTGGTGGCGTTGCCCACCGAAAAGCAGGCGCAACGTTTTGCGCTGAATGTGGCCATCGGGTTTTTTCCAGCGGTGATTCTGGGCCTGTTGTTTGGCAAGGCGATCAAAGCCAACTTGTTCACGCCTGTGGTGGTGGCCAGTACGTTTATTTTGGGCGGCTTCATCATTCTTTGGGCCGAGCGCCGGCAAGAGAAAAACCCTGCAGTGGCGCGCATTCAGGATGTCGATCAGATGACCCCCATGGACGCGCTCAAGGTGGGGCTGGCGCAGTGCGCGGCGATGATTCCGGGCACCAGCCGCAGTGGCGCCACCATCATCGGAGGCATGTTGCTGGGCCTGAGTCGCAAGGCGGCAACCGATTTTTCTTTTTACCTGGCGATTCCGACCTTGATTGGCGCCGGCGCCTACAGCCTGTACAAGGAGCGCGCCTTGCTGTCACTGGCCGATACCCCGGTGTTTGGCGTCGGGTTGGTGGTGTCGTTTTTGAGTGCCTGGTTGTGTATCCGCTGGTTGTTGGGCTTTATTTCCACCCACAGTTTTGTCGGCTTTGCCTATTACCGCATCGTGTTCGGACTGGTGGTGCTGGCCACCGCCTGGAGCGGTACGGTCACCTGGACCGCGTAGGCGCGCTTGTCAATCTGACATATTTAGCAGCGCAGCTTCGATCCCCGCGGCTGTCGCCAGCGGTTTTTCCATGGGAAACAAGTGGCTGCCGTCGAGCATCATGATGCGCCCTTGCGTGACGCGCTGCGTCAGTTGCATACCCACTTGCTTCATCTCCGCCGAGCGCAGGCCGCCAATAAAAGTGACCGGGCAGCGCACCGGATGGCGCTTCAGCAGGGCTTCCAGGTTGTCTGGCAACGTGTTGTAGATGGCGGTTTCCACGTCGCGGTCAAAGCGCAGCGTGCGCCGTGGTTGACCGTTCACAAAGCCGTCTTGTGTACCGTGGGCAACGTAATCGGCCAGCACCTGCGGGTGCCACTGGGCAAATGCGCGTTTGCTCTGGACATAGCGCAGTGCGCTGGCTTCGTCGTCCCACTGGTTGCGCCGACGGCGGCTAACCTTGCCGGGCGACACCGCGCCCACCAGCTGGGTGCGCTTGGCCATGCCCAGCGCGGTGGCACGCCAGCCACCCAAAATCGGTGCGTCGAGCAGAACCACGCCCCGCGCCAGTGCAGGCGCTCTGGACGCCACCATCAGGCTCAAAAAACCGCCGAGTGAATGGCCAACAAAAAACACCGGCGCGCCAGCCTGCTGCACCCGCAGCTCGGCGAAGTCAATCAGCTGTTGCACCAGATGCGGCCAATTGCTGGTGACCGGGTAGCGCGGGTCATGGCCGAACTGGTCAATCGCCTGCAGCGCAAAACCGCGTTTTTTAAGTTCCTGAAAAAGCAAACTGTAGGTTGGCGCGCCAAAGCTGTTGGCGTGCGAAAAAATGACAAGCGGCTTGCTGCGGCCTGGCATGGGTCAGATCAGCTTTTCGTCGGGCGTGGTGATCTTTTTCAATGGTCGGCTGCGTGCGGCCTGCAGCATCAGCGGCACGCTGGTTTTTTCACCGTTCCACATCGGATCTTCGATGCTGTCAAACACCTCGCGCAGCTTGGCGCCCCAGCTGTTGTGCATCATCTTGAAATACGGGTTGTCTTCGTCAATGCAGACCACCTTGTCGGTCTGGAAACGGTCGGCTTCGTAGACCACCAGGTCCAGCGGCAGGCCGACCGACAGGTTCGATTTAAGCGTGGAATCCATCGACACCAGCGCGCACTTGGCGGCTTCGTCCAGCGGCGTGGTTGGGGTAATGACGCGGTCAAGCACCGGCTTGCCGTA
>PFKL01000191.1 GCA_002784245.1 Comamonadaceae bacterium CG_4_10_14_3_um_filter_60_75 | reverse complement strand
TGTCTGCTTCAAATTGCTGGCGCAGTTGCGTCATGTCGGGGCGGCCTTTGGACTGCACTTCGCACCAGGCTTTGAGTTGGGGCAGGTCGCCTTGCGGGTCGATTTCAACCACGGCCCAGCCGAAGGGGAGCAGGTGCTTTTGATCGTTTTCATGCTCGGCTGCCAGCCAGACAGTTTTGGTGGTGCCCTCGAAGGTGGGGGGCTGGCGTTTTGCACCCATGATTTTGATGTGAGCTACATCCTCGCCGGACAAGGTCTTGCTGTCTGCTCCGCCGTAACGACCCAAACGAATCAGAAAAGCATCACCACGGCTCATCTTGGCTTTGAGTTCACCGTTGAGCAACTGCTGCACAGCCGCCAGCCAATCTGGATTGACGAAACCCCGCTGTTGAAGCGTGTTCAACTCGGCGTTCAATCTTTCAACGTGATATTTGTGCGTATCAAGTGCTACCCGGCGCAACTCAATTTCAGTTGCGGGTGTCAGGCGTTTGCCTTTGCGGTCTGAGAAACCCAGGTGCGGTTCGAGGTTTGGCACGGCAATGCTTCCCCGGAAAAGCCGATATTGCCCAGGTTGTACACATTCTTTGCGTACCGTTGGCCCTTTGGCAGAGACCAGGACACCATTGCGGTCACGAACTTCGCGCTTTTTCTGATTGACTGCGTACTGAATACGGCGGGCGACATCAAGTTGTGGCATTAGGTCTGACACCTTGAGTAGCCGCAGTGGGCTGGATTCAAAGTCGCCACCCAGTAGGGTTTTTTCCATCCCGGCGGTGGAACGCGCTTCACCTTTTCCACCATCTCGTGCGTATTTGTATTCGACATTGAGGGGTGTTCGCCTAGCGTTGATGGCATCCAGTATGCTGGTGCGCAGCGCACCCTTGAAGCTGCTGCCAGGGATAAACGGCTGCTGCTGCGCACCGGTGCTGATGGCGCGCTCCATGGCTAACTTGTTGAACACCTCTTTGCCATCACCCTCGCGGTTGGCGACTTTGCCAACTTTTTCAGCGTATTGCTGGGCCACGCCTGTTGCGACCGGGATTAACACATCGGCGAGCGTTTGAAAGGTTTTGGCGTGTTTCTTGAAAAATCGTTGGATGGATAGGAGCGAATTGCTGGCTAATGCGCTCTTTAGCTCAGATTTTTGCGCTTCACTCAGCACTGCCCGACTCGGGTCAAAGCCATACAAAACGCCTTCATCAATCACATAGTTGGTCGGCTCAAAGTCTTCGCCGCAACCGATGTGGATGGGTGACAGCGGGGTGAGCGCCAGCCGGTAGGTTTTTAAAAATGGGTTCATGCGGCTTTCTCCACAGGCCGGGTGATGGCGATCACCGGGGCGTAGCCTTGTTGCACGGTCTCGGGCATGACCGTTGATACCGGGTTGGCCACGCCGCCCAGGCCTTGGCCGATGAAATGACAATTTGCAGCCAGTGTTTCAGGCCAAAAAACCGCACCTGCCTTGGCCAGCAGCACCGGGCGCTTGAATGGCTGGCCCGACTGCACCGCTGCATCACCGTGGCGACCAAAACGTGTGGTCACCTGGTAGAAACTGCGCACCGGACAAAAGCCCAGGCCTTGCGGTGCGCATGGCCCCAGTGTCAAGTAACTGTTGGGTGCAGCGCCAGTGTTTGTTGTGTTGCCTGTGGTCGCGGCGGCCAAGCTGTGAAGGTTGGTCACTACCGCGTCTCCCATCAGTTCAAATTTGCCCAGTCCAATGCTGGCATCTCGGCCAAAACCCACCTCACCCATGTAGCGCAGGGCAGCAGTCAACTCGGTCAGAGACAGCCGTGCGTTGTCCAGCACCACATAAAGGTCAAATTGCATGGCCGGGTGAAACCAGATTTGCGGCATGGCGTAGGGGGCAAACTGACCCTCGCCGGTGGTGCCGGTCTGGCGGTTGATGGTGTTGTGCGGTTGTGCGCGACTGGTGTGACTGCTGCCTTTTGAGTCGCGTTGATGGCCTTGCGCTGCCCAGCCAGCGATCAAGGGTTGCGCCACTTCAGCGTCGCTGTGCGCGCTGGCTTGCCAGTGTGCAAAAGCCTGGGGCAAGGCGGTGGTGGGCAACCACTTCTTTTGTTTGAGCAATTTACGGTCTGGCGCATGCGTTGAAGTGGACTTTTGCCAAAGCTCAGACGGTACGTTGGGCAGCGGCACATGGCCCGTGGGCAGGGCATCTGAGACCACGACAAACGGCTGGCCGCTGGTGTAACCGTGTAGCAGTTCGCCCAGCCGGGCATTGCCCAACTGGTGACGCAGCGTCCAGCAGAGTTGACCGAACAAGGTGTCACCGGCCAACGGTGTGCCAAAGGCGCTCAAGGGGCGCAGGGTGAAGCGGTAGGTTTGCATTCAAGCCACCGAATTCAAGGCATGGCACAACTGCTGTACACATTGCTGGCGAGTTGGTGCATCTACGCGCCCCATGATCTTGGCGACAACCGTTTGACGCAGGGTAATGACTTTGTCTGTGCGAACCCAACTGTCGGTGATCAAGGCACCGCCAAGCGGCAACGGGCCACCGGCGATGGCGACGGCGTTGTTGGTTTGCGATTTGGATGTCAGTGCCATGGCGATGAAGTCACCACGCGCATTGGTGTCGGTCAAGAGCAGCACTGGACGCTTTTTGGAAGCAGACAAATCCGTGTAAGGGAAAGGCACCAAGACGATTGAGCCGGCATCAAGCTTCATTCCACACCTCGTCTTCGTCGTTGTCCCAAAGCTCGGTGAGCGCAGTGAGCTGGGCGTTTTGCAGGTCGTGCCATTCACCTACGCGATTTCGCTTCGCCATAAAGGCGGCAAAGTCGAGCACTTCGCGGGCTTGTTCGTCCGGCAGTTGGTTCACCGTGTCAAGTATCTGTTGTGCCAGCAAGGCGTTGTTCATGGTTTAGCCTCCAAAAGGTTTGACTGCATTTAGCCGCGCCTGGGCATCAGCACCGTCGATTTGCAGGTTGATAAATTTCACCTTGCCATAGCCGCGCGAGCCTGAGCCACCGACGCTGTCGAGTTCCAGCAGTTTCAGGCCTTGCAGCACGGTGGTCAGCAGATCGTCGCTGTCACCGGCGAGTTTTTTCACCGACAGGCGAAAGTCGAACTGAGCTCCGGCGGGGACGCGCTCGGTTTGGCGCGGGTGCTCGGCCACGCCCGAGATGCGGTTGATGCGGTTCTCGCTTTTGACTTCAGTGAGCGAAAAGTTGTCTTCCCGGATTCGGTCTTCCCAATCTTTATTGAGGTTGCAGTCCCAGAAAGAGATGCGGGTTGGGCCAATGGTGGTGATGTTTTCGATGCCCAGCTTGGCATCGCCGCTAATGCCAAACAGTTGCAGGATGCGTTTGACCTCAAGCTGCGCGCTGCCGCTGGCTTTTTCATAGTCTTTCCAGCCCAGTGCTTCTTCCTTGACCGCGCCGCTGCGCCACTCCAGCAGGCTGCGCATCTTGCCTTTGAGGCTGGAGCCGGGAATGTAGGGCGACTGGGTGTGC
>PFKL01000211.1 GCA_002784245.1 Comamonadaceae bacterium CG_4_10_14_3_um_filter_60_75 | reverse complement strand
TCCGTCGGTCGAGAGTTCGAATCTCTCAGTTCCCACCATGATCCCAGCGACCTGCAGCAATGCGCGTCGCTTTTTTTACGCCCATCGCCATGTACGCCATTCTCTTCGTCTGCACCGACAACATGAGCCGCAGCCCCACTGCCGAGGGCGTGTTGCGTCAGCGACTGGCAGTGCATGGCCTGGGCAACCAAGTCATTGTGGCCTCTGCTGCCACGCACGACCTCAACACCGACGAGCACATCGACTTTCATACCCAGAAGCACGCACTGCGCCGCGGCTATGACCTCACCGGCTTCAAGGCCAAGCTGTTGCAACTGTGCGACTTTGAACGCTTTGACCTGATCCTGGCGATGGAAGAAAGCAACCTGCTGACGCTGCGCATGCGTTGCCCCGCGCCACACCAAGCCAAGCTGCACTTGTTCACCGAGTACTGCAGCATGCCGGTCAACCCCGACGTGCCTGACCTGTTTTATGGCCAGCCCGCTGACTTTGAGCGCGTCATTGACATCATCGAAGATGGTTGCGACGGCGTGATCGCGCGGGTGAAAGAGCTGCTCGGCTGAGCCGCTGGCATGGCGCAGGGCAATCGGCCTCGCGCCGCATTTCCCTTGGCCGGACGGGCCGCAAGCGCGGTGCCATACTTGGGTAAGCCTATGCGTACTGCGTCCTCTGCCCTCCCCGCCACCACCCTGCGCCTGATTCTGGGCGACCAGCTCAACCCGCGGCACAGCTGGTTTGCCACCGTGCGCCCCGACGTGGTGTACGTGCTGATGGAGATGCGGCAGGAGACCGATTACGTGCTGCACCACGCGCAAAAAATCATCGCCATTTTTGCCGGCATGCGGGCGTTGGCACAGCAGCTCACAGATGCGGGCCACCAGGTGCATTACCTGGCCATTGACGATGTGACCAACCAGCAGCGCCTGACCGACAACCTGAACATGCTGTTGCAGCGCTACCAGGCGCAGGTGTTTCAATACCAAGTCCCTGATGAATACAGGCTTGACCAACAGTTACAAGCATTTTGTGCCTCCAGCCCTTATGTAACAAGCGCAAGCAGCTCTCAAGTTGATAGTGAACATTTCTACACCCAGCGCCATGAAGTGGCCGAGCTGTTTGTCGGACGCAAGCAGTGGTTGATGGAAACCTTTTACCGCGCCATGCGCAAACGCCACCGGGTGCTGATGGGCGACACCGACAAACCGGTGGGCGGCCAGTGGAACTTTGACGCCGAGAACCGCAAACCCTGGAAGGGCACACCGCCCGAGCCGCCTGACCTGCGCCCCAGGCATAACCACCGCGCGCTGTGGAACAGCATTCAGGCCGCAGGTGTGCAGAGCTTTGGTGAGCCCAGTGCAGAAAACTTCCGCTGGCCCCTCAACCGGGCCGAGGCGTTGCAGCAGCTCGGCCATTTCATCACCCACGCGTTGCCGCATTTTGGCGACTATGAAGATGCCATGAGCCGCAAGGCACCGCGGCTGTTCCACTCGTTGCTGTCGTTTGCGCTCAACGTGAAGATGATCAATCCGCGCGAAGTGGTGCAGCAGGTGGAGGCGGCCTACCTTGCAGGCCAGGTCGATCTGGCCGCGGCTGAAGGGTTTATCCGCCAGATCATCGGCTGGCGCGAATATGTGCGCGGCATCTACTGGGCGCAAATGCCGGGCTACGACCAGAATAATTTTTTTGGTCACACCACGCCGTTGCCTGAATGGTTTTGGACCGGCCAGACGCGCATGAATTGCATGCATGCTGCAATCAACGGCTCGCTGCAAAACGCCCACGCGCACCACATTCAACGGCTGATGGTGATTGGCAACTTTGCTCTGCTGGTCGGGCTGGACGTACCCGCGCTGCACCGCTGGTATTTGGGCATTTACATTGACGCGTTTGAATGGGTGGAATTGCCCAACACGCTGGGCATGAGCCAGTTTGCCGACGGCGGCCTGCTGGCAACCAAACCCTACGTGTCAAGCGCCGCCTACATTGACCGCATGAGCGACTACTGCAAAGGCTGCGCGTACGACAAAAAACAGCGTCTGGGCGAATCTGCTTGCCCGTTCAATGCGCTCTATTGGGACTTTTACCAGCGCAACGCCAACAAGCTGGCGCGCAACCCGCGCATCGGTATGGCCTACCGCCAGCTGGCCAAAATGCCCGCCGATGAATTGACGGCGCTGCAAGCTCAGGCACAACAAATCCGCCAGCGGCTTGACGCGCTTTGAGCACCGCAAACACACGCAACACGCACAGAGTGTTTACCCGCTTCAATCACTTGGCAAGCACCTCATGAACACATTCCCTGACGGTTTTCGCGCACTCATTCTTGGCGCATCGGGCGGTATTGGCCAAGCCTTTGCGCAGGCGCTGCAAGCCAACCCGCGCTGCGCACAGGTGATCGGGTTGCACCGCCACTCTGAGCCACCGCTGGACTTTAACGATGAGGCGAGCATTGGCGCAGCGGCCGCGCAACTGCGCCACAGTGGCAAATTTCACCTGATCATCAACGCCGCCGGCTTGCTGCATACGGCGGACTTTGGCCCTGAGAAAAAGCTGACCGACCTGAACTTCGCGCAGTTAGAGGCCACCTTTCGCGTCAACACTTTTGGGCCCGCGCTGGTGCTGCGCCACTTCTGCCCGTTGCTGGATACGCAGCGCAGCGTGCTGGCGGTGATCTCGGCCAAGGTGGGCAGCATCGGTGACAACCGCCTGGGCGGCTGGTACAGCTACCGCGCCTCCAAGGCGGCGCTCAACATGCTGCTGAAAACCGCCGCCATTGAGGTCAAGCGCAGCAACCCGCAGGCGGTACTGGTCAGCCTGCATCCGGGCACCGTCAACACCGCTTTGTCTCAACCCTTCAAAGGTGAACAAATTGGCCGCCAACCCTTGTTGGCTGTGCGCGAGATGCTACAAACATTAAACCAGCTTGGGCCGGACGACAGCGGCCGCTTTGTCGCCTACAACGGTGAAAAACTGCCGTGGTAAACCGCCCCGATCACCAACGCCAACGCCAACGCCTGCGCCGCTCGCCGTGCACGCACCGCGCAATTGCGGTAAGGCTCATGTACTGACCGTCCGGCCAGCACCTTGATGGAGGCTTCGCGATGGCAATAGCCCTCACTCCTGCGCCTGCGCCCGCAGAGGCTTACCGCGACAAAAAACGCCATGCCTGGCTGCTGTCATTGGCCGTGCCCAGTTTTGTCGCCGCTGGCCCGCTGCTGTGGCAGTGGCATCCGGTCACGCTGATGCTGTGGCTGCCGGTGCTGTTCAACTACCTGGTCGCGCCGCTGAGTTAGCCCCATGCGCCTCAAAATCGAAAGATATCTGGCGATGGTGTTTGATCGCCAGCAGGTGAATATTTCCATCAATCTGCGCGTACAGCACCAAATAATGGTCCATGACGTATTCGCGCAGAGCATCCGGGTTCGCCAGTACAGCCTTCAATTTGGCGCGTAGTGCAGTCAGCGCGTTCGTCGCTTCCACTGATCCAACAGCCCTGTTCAGAAATGGACGCCCCATGCCTGGAAACCGTTCGAGATTGGGAATCACGGTATCCAATAGGTCGCCCAACAGACCGTCGAATGCTTGCGGAGCCTCCGCCTCAGTCAAAAACAGCTCAATATCAGCGAGATTTCGCTCAAAGTTGGCCGTTAACTTGACGACAAGCTTCTTTGCCACTGTCAAAATTCTCGTATCGGTTAGGCGCTGCGCCGACGTTTGATGGATTGGATGGCGATGCGGGCATCCTTCACCCGACCGGCAGCCACATCGTCGAGTCCCCTGGATACCTCGTCGATCAGGAGCAAATGGATGCGCTCACGTTCAAGCTGGTGGTAATAGTCCAGCCGGTCAGAGTCGATTAGCGCAATAAAGCTTTCACCGTTTTTCGTCACAATTTTCTCCGCACCCGCCTTGACTTCCTCAGCCAGCTCAGAAAAGTTGGCTCTGGCGTGTGAGAGTGGGATAACGTCGCTTGCTGAAATTCCCATGACCGTCTCCTGAGCAGCACATCATGTGCAAATATTTGTACAGTATAAGCGCTTGAAACAGCAATGAAAACGTGTGCTGGACCTGATTTAGGGCTCGTAAAGTAATAAGTTAGACATTTTGACGGCCAGATTTGGGATGCAGTGCTAGGCGCAAAACGCGCCGTTTAGCTCTGCTAAACAAGCGATTTGCAACGACGCAAT
>PFKL01000126.1 GCA_002784245.1 Comamonadaceae bacterium CG_4_10_14_3_um_filter_60_75 | reverse complement strand
AGTCGGCTAACCTGAAACCGACCGCCTGGTGGTTAAAGATAGCCGTACCAAAGCTCTGACGCTCTTTGGCGTATTGCACTGCAAACTCAAAGGCACTGCGCGCCATGCCCACGCTTTGCGCGGCAATGCCAATGCGCCCGCCCTCCAAGCCGCCCAGCGCGATGCCGTAGCCCTGGCCCTCGGTGCCAATGAGGTTTTCAACAGGTACGCGGCAGTTGTCAAAGTTGATCTGCGCGGTGTCGCTGCTGTGTTGGCCCAATTTGTCTTCGAGCCGCGCAACCGAGTACCCCAGCGTGGCGGTGGGCACCAAAAACGCACTCATGCCTTTTTTGCCCGCGCCCTTGTCGGTGACGGCAATCACAATGGCCACGTCGCCGTTTTGGCCACTGGTAATGAACTGCTTGACACCATTGATGACATACGCATCACCGTCTTTCACGGCCGTCGTACGCAAACCAGATGCGTCGCTGCCAACATGCGGCTCAGTCAGGCAAAACGCGCCCAGCATCCGGCCCTGCGCCAGCGGCTCCAGCCACTGCTTCTTTTGCGCGGCGTTGCCAAACTTCATCAGGATGGCATTCACCGGGCAGTTGGTGACGCTGATCACGGTGCTGGTACCGCCGTCGCCGGCGGCAATTTCTTCCAGCACCAAAGCCAGCGTCAGGTAGTCCAGCCCGGCGCCACCCAAGTCTTCTGGCACACAGATGCCATAGCAGCCCAGCGCGGCCAGGCCTTGCAAGGCAGCTTTGGGAAAGGTATGGTCTTTGTCCCACTGGGACGCGTTGGGCCACAGTTCCGCTTGAGCAAAGTCGCGCACCGCGTCGCGGATCATTTCCTGGTCTTGGGTGAGTAGCATGGTGTGGTCCAAAAAATTCAATGACTTGCGATGACCCGCGCAATGCGGGTCGATCAACTATCTATAGCCGAGCCACCCAATAGCCTGGCTGGCGGCGATGAAGAGCGATCAGGCGTCGCACAAACTGAAGTCAAGACACTCTGAAATTCCGTGTGATACCACCTGCCCAATCCGGCTTGTATCTCTTCATGGTGAGCAACCTGCTTTTTGTGTTCCTCAGCGGCCGCAGGATGGAGCCAATAGTTCACTTAAAAAGCGCCTGAACTTCTCGCTCAAGCTGTTCACCACTCACCAAATTGACTTTGCCTGAGTCAATATCAGCAGCGCGGTGGCGTGCCTCATTGAGCCAGATATCCTGAATATCAGTGCCTGACGGTGCATCCAGGCTATCGAGCAACAGATGCACCAAGTGCGCACGCTCCGGCTTAGACAAGCCGAGTACAGATTGTTCTATGGCGGATGAATTCATCGCATCATGCTATCACTGAACCGACACGGCTTGACGCAGAACCTGCCGATCTGCTGGTCAAAACTGATGCCCGAACGGATGCAACTGGGCGCGATTTCAAGTGGTGTGTATGAACGCCAGACCGTCAGGCCACCAAAGCGTCCTCTCGTAAAGTCATGGGGAGCAAATCCAGTGCGTTAAACAAGTTGCATCAACGCACGGCGCGGCGACCGGGTCAGGCGCGTGCATTTCACCCCAAAGCCCGGTCACCCGACCCAATCACCACGCCTCAAAGCTGTAGTGGATTGCAGGACGGGAGATTGGAGTACCGATCCAGTGGCAGGTCTGCAGCGTTTGGAGTCGTTGGGGTTTTTGCGCGGGATGGCTTCTGGAGACCATAGGGTATCCGTCGTTTTGGGTGGCAGCGGGCGGCGTATCGGGCCCCGCCTCATACGCGCTTCGCTTTGCGAAATCGGCGGGTCCCAATTCACCACCCGCTGCTGCGGCCAATGTTGGTTCTCCCTTCATGAATACCCCATGCCGACTAACGTGCTGGCTGACTCAGGTCGGCGTGGCGCTCAGCGCAGCGGCATCAAGGCGGAGCCCGCAGGGCGGGGGACAGCCGCGGAGCTGAGTGCTGCGTCGGCCTGAGTCATCACGAGTCGTTCGCGGTCAAGTCCCCAATGACTCTTCCCAGCCTTAAACCGACAGGCAACGGGGTGGTCCAGTTCGCCAGTTTTGACTAGGCGACTTGTGACTACTTGGTTGACGTTGGGGTAATCCTGGGCTGGTAATGTTTGGATCGAAACAGGTGGCCGGGTTTCAAATGGAAATGCTAGCTGTGTTCACTGAAACACGTACAAAAGGTCAAAAGAGAATTGGGTCACAAGTGTGGAATTTGAATCTATTTTGATAGCTTCCAAAGCTTTCCGAATGGCGGCTGGGGCCGGTTTTTCTGCAACATTTGTCATCACCAACACCGCTGAGGCGGGATGATTGGGTCAGGCGACCGGGCTTTGGGGCCAAAGGCGCGCGCCGACAGTCGCTTGCGTACCCAAGCCGTAGCCCCGTGCGTGATTTGGTCCAAAAACCGCACGCGCCTGGCCCAGTCGCCCTGCCGTGCGTAGAGGATTTTCATGAGTGCTCATCACTTTGAATCGCACTCGATGCGTCCTCTGGTCATTGGATTTCCAAAGAAGTAGAGTCAATTTCCTCAGAGCATTTCAATCGCCACAGCCGTTCCCTCACCACCACCGATGCACAGCGTGGCCAGGCCTTTTTTCATGCCGCGGGCTTTAAGGGCGTAGAGCAGCGTGACGATGATGCGCGCGCCGCTGCAGCCGATGGGGTGACCCAGCGCGCAGGCGCCGCCGTTGACGTTGAGGATGTCGTGGCTCACTTTCAAGTCGTGCATTAGCGCCATCGGCACCACGGCAAAGGCTTCGTTCACTTCCCACAGGTCCACGTCTTTGACGCTCCAGCCGGCTTTGGCCAAGGCTTTTTGGCTGGCCCCCACCGGCGCGGTGGCAAACCATTCGGGCTCTTGCGCAAACACCGCATGACTGACGATGCGCGCCAGCGGCTTACAGCCCAACTTGGCAGCAGTGGAGGCGCGCATCAGCACCAGCGCGGCGGCACCGTCGTTGATGCTGGAACTGCTGGCCGCGGTGATGGTGCCGTCTTTTTTGAACGCCGGTTTCAGGCTGGTGATCTTGTCGAGTTTGACCTTGCCCGGGCCCTGGTCGATGCTGATGACCGTGTCACCGGCTCGGCCCTTCACGGTAACCGGCGCAATCTCGGGCGTGAATCCACCCGAAGCGGTTGCAGCTTGGGCGCGCTGCACGCTGGTGGTGGCAAATTGGTCTTGCTGTGCGCGGGTAAAGCCGTATTTGGCGGCGCAGTCTTCACCAAACGTGCCCATGCTGCGGCCGGGCTCATACGCGTCTTCCAGACCGTCGAGCATCATGTGGTCAAAGATGCGGTCGTGGCCAATGCGGTAACCGGCGCGCGCTTTGGGCAGCAGATAGGGCGCATTGGTCATGCTCTCCATGCCACCGGCCATCATCACCTCAACGCCACCGGCCACCAGCATGTCGTGCGCAAACATGGTGGCGCGCATGGCGCTGCCGCACATCTTGCTCAGGGTCACCGCGCCAGTGCTCTTGGGCAAGCCGCCCTTGAAGCCGGCCTGGCG
>PFKL01000138.1 GCA_002784245.1 Comamonadaceae bacterium CG_4_10_14_3_um_filter_60_75 | reverse complement strand
ATCTGCCGCACCTGTGGGTCCAGCACAAAGCGCACATCGTCCTTGAAGCCCAGCAGTCGGGTGGTAGCCACTGCCTCGATCTGGGTGTCGGTGTGGTTGGCAACCTGCATCTGCGGGTCGCGCAGCAGCAATTGGTGCAACCGCTCAAGCGCTTGGGGTGGGGCGTCGTCAAAGGTCAGCGGCGGCAGCTCTGAGCCGGGCAAAGAATTGACGCAGTTGCTGCTGCGCGGGCAGGTCAAGTCAGCGCTGACGGCGGGGCTGTTCAAAGCCGTATCGGCATGGGTGGTGCTGCATGCGGTCAGCATCAGGGCTGTGCCTGCAAAAAATAGCTTGAAAGCTGTTTGTACAGGGGAAGCGCGCGCGGATGCCTTGCACCAAAAGGCGGCACAATAATTGCGTGTGCATAGATGAAATTCACCATTGATCCCATGCATATTTTCAAGCCTTTCCTGACCTTGCTTGGTCGTTTGAGTGTCAGCCGCAAACTGACGCTGATCTACCTGTTAGACCTGATCACGGTCATTTACATCTCGGGGATTTTGGTTCACGAGAAGTTCCTGGCCATTGATTTTGCCCGCAAAGAAATTGTCGGGGTGGCTTACGAGCGCAGTGTGCGTCAGTTGGTGCTGCCAGCGCTGATTGAAAGCACAGTGAACGCTGCACAGAGCGACGCGCCTTTGCGCTTGTTCAACGAACAGCGTCTGCTGCACGATGAGGCGCTCAAGACAGCCCAGGCTTCCCAGGCGCTGGATCAAGCCTGGCGTGTGTACGCGCAGTCCACCAAGCACCTGCCAGCGCAGCGTCAGCCCATGATTGACGGTACACGCACCTTGCTGACGACGGTTGCCAACCAGTCCAACCTGATCCTGGACCCCGATCTGGACAGCTACTACTGCATGTCGTTGACGGTATTGCGCTTTCCGGAGCTGACAGCGGTGCTGAACGAAACCGCAGTGGCCATGCACCAGGCCAGCCAACCTGCCCCAGGGGCCGAATTGCAAGCGACCCAACTCCTGATTCTGGCAGGGCGTCTGGATGCCATTCGCCAGGGCATCAGCGCAGATTATTTACAGGCCTACACCGCGGGTTCGCCGACTTTGCGTGCCAATTTGCAAGATGCTGACCAAACCTTGGGCAGACACATTGAGCAGATGTTGGGCATGGTGCGCGACGCAGCACAGCAGCAGACGGTGCAGGTGGATTGGTCGGCCTTTGATGATTTGCACCAACAAACCCTGAAAACCCTGGACAACGCATGGCAGCAAACGTCTCACGCGCTGGACGGCTTGTTGCAGCAGCGGGTGGACGGGCTGTTTACCCGGATGTGGCTGCACATGGGCACGGCGCTGCTGCTGCTGGTGGGGATTTTGAGTCTGGTCTACACCGTGGCACGCCAGATTTCCAGCCCGCTCAAGCAACTGGCGGGCGTGGCAGAAAAAGTGCGCCAGAGCAGCAACTATGCGCTGCGGGCCAGCTGGAGCAGCCACGACGAGATTGGCCATTTGGTGACCACCTTTAACGGCATGCTGGGCCAACTCGATGAAGACCGCGTGGTCAAGCAGGAACTGGCCGCGAGTGCCCGCGCCGCACAGGCACAAACCGAACTGGTGGAGGCGATGCCGATTGCCATGGTGGTGACCTCCATTCCTGATCATCAAGTGCTGCATGCCAACGAACCGGCGCAGCCTTGGATGGCGGGCTGCGCGCTTGACCCCTGGCGTCAGGGGCTGGAGCCAGGCGTGCGCGCCCGGTTTTTTCAGCGTCTGGCGGACCATGACCGGGTCGATGAGTTTGAGGTGCGCTGGCTGGCTGGTGCGGAGCCCTCGTGGGCCGTCTTGTCAGCACGGCGCATCCGTTTTCAGGGGGTTGACGCGGTGCTGACCAGCTTTACGCCGATCAATGTGCTCAAGCTGATGGAGCAACGCTTGCAGTTGTGGGCCAAGGTGTTTGAGGCGTCGTCTGAGGGCATCGTCATCATGGATGCCAAGCAAAAGATCATCAGCGTCAACCAGGCGTTTTGCAAAGCCACGTCTTACGGGTTTTATGAGGTCATTGGCGAACAGCTGACGAGTCTGCTGGGCGCGTCGTCTGAAGCCAGTGCCGCTGAAATCAGCCAGGAACTTGCCAGTTCAGTTGAACGTCGCAACGAATGGCAGGGTGAGGTGTCTCTGACAACGCGCGGCGGCCAGACCTACCCGGCGCTTTTGATGATTTCAGCGGTACGCGACGATGTCCGAGAAGATCAGGTGTCTCACTACATCGCGATCTGCATTGACATCACCGACCGTAAAAAAGCGGAAGAGCGGGTGCAATTTCTGGCGCATCACGACGTGCTGACCGCACTGCCCAACCGCGCTTTGTGCACCCAAACACTGGACGTCGCTCTGGCGCAGGCGCGCCGCAGCGGTGAGTGCCTGGCGGTGTTGTTCATTGATCTGGATCGCTTCAAGTCCATCAACGACACCATGGGGCACCACATCGGTGACGGCTTGTTGCGCTCGGTGGCGGCGCGCCTGCAACAAGCCGTACGCAGCGGTGACACGGTGAGCCGTTTGGGCGGCGATGAATTTGTGGTGATTTTGCGTGGCCTCAAACAGGCCTCAGACGCGCAACAGCAGGCCGAGCAGCGCATCATCCCGCTGATTCGCCAGGCGCATCAGGTGCAGGGGCACGAGCTGTATGTGTCTTGCAGCGTGGGCGTGGCCACCTTCCCGCAAGACGGCTCGGACCGTGATGAACTCATGCGACGCGCCGATGCGGCCATGTACAACGCCAAGTCTGCCGGGCGCGATGCCGCTTGCCTGTTTGACACCTCCATCGACCAGACCTTGCAAGAACGCCAGGCGCTGGAGCAAAACCTCAAGCTGGCGCTGGAGCGGCAAGAGTTTTCGCTGCATTTCCAGCCAAAAATGGATGCAAAAACGCGTGTGATGGTGGGGGTAGAGGCCTTGTTGCGCTGGAACAGCCCGGAACTGGGCCAAATTTCGCCAGCCCGGTTCATTCCGATCGCTGAAGAGATTGGATTGATCAAGCCCATTGGCGCCTGGGTGTTGCAGCAAGCCTGTGCGCAGTGGGCCGCCTGGCGCGACCTGGGCCATGACCACTGGACGATGGCGATCAATTTGTCCGCCCTGCAATTGGCGGACCCGGGCTTGCTGGATTTGATGCGCGACTGCATCACATTGCATCGCTGCGAGCCCAGTCGGCTTGAGTTTGAAATCACCGAATCGCACCTGATGCAAAACCCCAACGTAGCGGCGGACACGCTGCAGGCCATCAAAGCGCTGGGGGTCACGCTGTCGATTGACGACTTTGGCACCGGCTATTCCAGTCTGGCCTACCTCAAACGCTTTCCGATTGACATTCTCAAGATCGACCAGTCTTTTGTGCGCGACATGCAAGACGACCCGGCTGACATGGCCATTGTGCGTGCCACCATCGCGCTGGGGCATGAGTTGGGCCTGAAGTTGGTGGCTGAAGGTGTTGAGACCCTTGAACAGGCCGAGCGACTGACGGCACTGGGTTGCGAAGAGCTGCAGGGCTACTGGTTCTCACGCCCGGTGGATGCAAACGCCCTGCTGCAGTGGGCCAGTCAGCCGCACGCCGGCCAGGATCGCCGAAGCTAAGCGCTTAACCGCCCAGCGCTTTGAACAGCGCAATCTGATTTTGGAGTACCGCCAAGCGTGTTTGCACCAGGGCCTGCTGGGCAGCAAACAGGCTGCGCTGTGCATCCAGGGTTTCAAGCTGG
>PFKL01000199.1 GCA_002784245.1 Comamonadaceae bacterium CG_4_10_14_3_um_filter_60_75 | reverse complement strand
GGCTGGCTCAAGTGGGCGATGAATACCTGCAGGAAACGGCTGACCCAGCACGATTGCTAGATCGCGCACGTCAGGCCTGGCAGCAACAAGGCCGCAGCGACGAGTGGATCACGCAACGCATGACTGGGCAGGTAACGCATGGCAAACCCACCGACCAAATGAGCGAGGCGGAGTTGATTTTTGCCGCGCTGGCAGAGTTGTCTGCTCGGCAAATCGCTGAAAGTATGGATGCCACCGGCATGGCGGAAAACAAGTGTGCGGCCGAAATTGGAGGGCGTATTGCTGCACAGGCGCGACAGCAGTTGGAGAGCCAGGCCGACAAGTCGATAGTTGCCGACATCAATCAGTTGCTACCGGTTGCCCAGAGCAAGATGAGGCCACTCAAGGCCAAGACCCTGAAGTAAATTGTTGATAGCCAACTGGGAAATAACCAATGACAAGCTACTTTGCCCACAGCGAGAACAATCATGAGGAACTTCATTTACTCAAGGAGCATCTTGGTTGCGTCGCAGTTTTGGCTGGCAACTTCGCTGCGGGGACAACTTGGCAACGCGAGGCAGCGCTGGCTGGTTTGTTGCACGATTTGGGCAAATACGGCGATTTGTTTCAAGCCAGATTGCGGGGTCAAGAGGCTGGGCTAGACCATTGGAGTTCTGGCGCGGTAGCAGCCTTGAAGCCTTATGGCGCTCTGGCGGCTGCACTGGCCATTGAAGGGCATCACATTGGCTTGCAGGCGGCGGCTTCCGATGCGCTGGCTCAGCGATTCGGCATGGTACTTAAAGGCTCGTCGCCGCTTGGGCCAAACATTCGCTTATCAAACACCAATCTGAGCCGTTTGCTTGAACGTGCACGAGACGATGGTTTGGTGTTTGCGCAACCAGAGAAGCCAATGATTCCATTGGGGAAAACCGACGCCTGGCAGCAGTCCATCGCCCGCATGCTTGACGTGCGGATGCTGTTCTCCAGTCTGGTGGACGCGGATTATCTCGACACTGAAGCGCACTTTAATGGCACATCAGCGGGGAAAAACTATCGGCAAACGGGTTTGCCGTTGGATGCAACACGTGCAGTGCTGGCACTCGATAAGTTCATGAATCTCTCGGTTCGCCGGGGAACTTCACAAGACAAATCAAGTGCCGCAGTGGCGCAGACCCGTGCGGAGCTTTGGGATGCCGTGACCCAGGCGGCGATGAAGCCGACGGGTGTTTTCTCATTGACCGCCCCTACCGGCTCAGGTAAGACGCTGGCCATGCTGCAATTTGCCTTGGCCCATGCCAAACAGAACGGACTCAAACGTGTGGTGCTGGCTGTACCCTACCTCAGCATCATCGAGCAGACGGCTCGCATCTATCGAGCGGTGTTTGTCAATGATCCAGAAATTTTCATCCTTGAACACCACAGCCTTGCGGGTGTTAGAGTGGAACAGTCCGATCCGCACAAAAGCGATGACGCTGAGCGTCAACGTCGCTTGTATGCCGAAAACTGGGATGCACCGATCATCCTGACCACCAATGTTCAGTTGCTTGAGTCGTTGTTCTCAAACCGATCTTCTGCCTGTCGCAAGCTGCATCGGCTGCGTGACTCGGTGATACTTTTCGATGAAGCACAGAGCTTGCCTCAACATCTGGCAGTACCCACACTTGCCGCGCTATCGCACCTGGCCACTGGCTACAACAATAGCGTTGTTTTTGCTACCGCCACGCAACCCGCGTTTGACACGCTGGATGCCGCCGTTCAAAAACACGCCGTCGCTGGTTGGCAACCCACCGAGATCGTGCCAGGTCACGCCGCCATGTTTGCTCGCCTCAAACGGGTTGAGGTGCAATGGCCCACAGCCGATGAATCTTTGAGCTGGCAGGCGTTGGCTGATACCTTATGCGCAGACGATGCGGCACAAGTGTTGTGCGTGCTAAACCTCAAGCGCCATGCCCATGCACTGCTTAAAGCGATGGCTGGCATTGCAGGGCTGCGCCACCTCTCGACCAACCTTTGCACAGCACATCGTCGTGAGGTTCTGGAAGAAGTCCGCAAGTGTCTGGACCCTGTGAATCCGCAGCCCTGCCGACTGGTTTCTACGCAATGTGTGGAAGCGGGTGTTGATTTGGACTTTCCCTTGGTCTTTAGGGCCATGGCCCCGCTTGAGGCTGTTGCCCAGGCAGCAGGTCGCTGCAATCGTGAGGGTCGGCTTAACAGCTTGGGCAAGTTCGGACAGGTGCGGGTTTTCGAGCCTGCACTCGACACCAGCGAACGCAAACGGATGTTCCCGACTTTTGCCTACTTTCAGGCGGCGGAAGTTACCTCGTCATTGCTACGCGAGAACGGTGGCAACTTGAGCATCAATGACCCAACCGTATTTCGCAGCTATTACCAAAGACTCTACGGTGTGAGCCGCCCGGTTGATCAGAATGTTGATTTGACCAATGCCATTGCCGCTCTTGATTTTCCTGAAATTGCTCGTCGCTACCAACTGATTAACCAGGATGCCATTCAGATCGTTGTGCCGTGGAAACCGTGCCTTGCCGAATTCAAGCGGCTGCGTGATATCGCCTCCAGCGGCATTGATGGTCAATGGATGAAAGCAGCACAGGCCCTCACAGTCAGTATCTATCGACCCAAACCAGATCACCCCGCCTGGGGTTGCTTGATTGCGGCGCAATTTCGCCGTGCTGGTAGTTCGGATGAATGGTTCATCCTGGAAGACCCCGATGAACGGTTCTACGATGACATCCTCGGTCTGCAGTTGCCGCAAAACCAATTGGTCATGGTCGCCTGATTCCCACATTTTCAAGGAGGAGTTCCCCGCCATGTCAAACACAAGCCAACCCAATCCACCCAACACCCACACGCTAGAAGTGTGGGGTGACTTGGCCTGCTTCACCAGACCCGAGATGAAGGTGGAGCGCTTTTCTTACCCAGTGATCACGCCCTCTGCAGCACGCGGTGTCTTTGATGCCATTTATTGGGATGGCAAGCGTGAGCAGGAAAAGGTAGGGAAGAAAACGCGAGACATCATTCGCCCCTATTTTTTCTGGCAAATCACACGCATTGAAGTTCTGACCATGCCCAGCTTCATCGCCCTGCG
Organism: Comamonadaceae bacterium CG_4_10_14_3_um_filter_60_75; assembly: GCA_002784245.1. Lineage (GTDB taxonomy): Bacteria > Pseudomonadota > Gammaproteobacteria > Burkholderiales > Burkholderiaceae_C > Rhodoferax. Next base: position 1,922 of record PFKL01000199.1, on the reverse strand, counting down.
GCGCAATGAAGTCAAGGGTGTTGTGCCGGGCGCGGTGACACTCAATAAATGGATGACCAGCAAAGAAGCTCCCGAGCCATTGTGGGCAGATGGTGATGATGAAACCACCGGGCGCACCCAGCGCCAGACCATGGCCCTCAAAAACGTGCGTTACCGCATTACCGCCCGCATTGAGCCGCGAGCCAGCCACCGAAACCAGTTGGCAAAGCTCAACGCTTGTTTTGAGCGACGCGCCAAGGGTGGCAAGTGTTTTCAGCAGCCCTATCTGGGATGCCGCGAATTCCCGGCATTTTTTGAATACATCGAACCCGGTGCGCCAAGTGCAGCAAGAGCACCGATGGATCAACAACTGGGCTGGATGCTGTATGACGTGTTTGACCTGGCCAACGAGGCTCCTGGGCTGGATGGCAAACCATTTATTTCGGTATTTGATGCGTGCGTAAAAAGAGGCGTATTGGATGTACCAGCGTATGGCAGCGACGCGGTGCGCAAGCCGGGAAGGATTTAGCCATGCTGCACGCTTTACGGGATTACGGTGCAAAGCTGGGTGGTGAACCAGGTTTTAAGTCCAGAGAAGTACGCTGGTGCATTCAGCTTTCTGAGGCAGGGCAATTGCTGAACATCGTGCCACTTGGCGATGGAAAGGCTGGTGTCATGTTGGAAGCTTGCCCTGATATGCACGCCATGAATTCAGGTGGCAAAGCGCACTTCTTAGTCGAATCCGCGCAGACCATTGCACTGCACTTTAAGGAGGGTGAAGACTCTGCCAAGGTTGATTCTGCGACCGCCAGACATCACTTTTACTCAAAAATGCTAGCGCGAGCGGCAACCGACCTCGCAGTTTTGTCGCCCCTTTCAAAACTGTTGTGTGACCCAATTACATTTGATCAGATACGCGCCATGATGGTTGCAAAGCGCATCAAACCAGCAGACTGGGTAACTTGGCAGGTGGGTGCACTTGACCCGCGTGAAGATACGGGCGTACAGCAATGGTGGCGTGATTGGCGAACCCAAGCCCTTGGCGGTGGTGTCGAAACTGGTGACAGTCTTCCTGCGGGAAGTATGTTGTGCTTGCTGACTGGTGAACCTGTTGAACCGCTACTAACGCAACCCAAAATTACAGGCCTGTCAGGTGTTGGTGGTCTGTCCATGGGTGATGTCATGGTCGGCTTCGACAAGGCCGCGTTCCAGTCTTACGGTCTTGAAAAATCAACCAACGCAGCCATGGGAGAAGCACCTGCACAGCAATACGTGGATGCGTTAAACCATCTCATTCGGCGGCAGAAAGAAGCCACAGGCAAGAACCCCTCGCGGCGCACCAATGCCATGATGGTGTACTGGTTCAAGGAACTCATTCCTCCAGAAGAGGATCCTTTTTCCATGCTCTATGGCATGGAAACCGCCGAGGGGCAGGCGGCATCCGCACTGCTACAAGCCCGCAAGTTGCTTGAAGCCATTCGCAGCGGGAGCCGCCCCACGTTGGGCAACAACCACTACTACGCCATGACGCTATCAGGAGCCTCCGGCCGAGTGATGGTGCGGGACTGGACGGATGGGCAATTTAGTCAACTGGTTTCCCACGTTGAGGCATGGTTCTCGGATATGGCGATCGTGCACCGTGAGGGCGGAAACCGTTTGGCTCCCGATCCGAAATTTTTGGCTGTGGGCGGATCGTTAGTGCGCGAACTCAAAGACCTGCCAGCATCCACCACTTCGGTGTTATGGCATGCGGCCGTTGCACAACTGCCGATTCCTCAACCTTTGATGGCGCAGGCGCTAGACCGCTTTCGCTCTGCCATCGTCAAAGATGAAACTTTTAGTCATGCCCGCATGGGTCTGATCAAAGCTTATTTTGTTCGTCAACCTCAAGGAAAGGCGCTTATGCAACCCTATCTCAACCCGGATCATCCTGACCCGGCTTA
>PFKL01000203.1 GCA_002784245.1 Comamonadaceae bacterium CG_4_10_14_3_um_filter_60_75 | reverse complement strand
AGAAGTTTTGCAGCTTGAGCCAGCCTTTTGCCAGCAGGGCTTGCACACAGTAGTTGGTTTTGCCCAGGCTCAGGCCCAGCGCTTTGGCCATTTGGCGCTGGCTCATGTCGGGCTTGTCTTGCAGCAGGCGCATCACTTTAAAGTGAATTTCCAGGTGCAGGGCCGGGTCTGCGGCGGCTGCATCTACATTGGCTGCGATGAAGGGTGCGATGGCAGTCATGCGGTGGCGGTTGCTTGTGCGGTGATGGTGGGTGATGGCAAGAGCGGGTGGCTAGCGTTCTTATTTTGAACGGTGCGTAGTGTAGCTGATGTGGGGCGGAAGAAGCGGGGTTCAGTTTGGCTGATGAAGCGATGTTGATCTAATTCAAAACAGATGCAAACATCGTCATCACCCCATCACGCCGCCAGTAACTGGGATTCCAGCGTGTTTTGCAGCGCAATGGGGCCAAACATTTGTGCTGGGTACAGGTAGCCCTCGCCCGATTCATCAACAACACGAATCATGCCGTGTGCCTGTGCTTTGAGATCGTCTTCCACGGTGTAGAGTTTGCGCGTTTCAAGGGATGCCTCAAAGCCCGTGTTTTTGATACAAATGGTCCATTTCATAACAATTCCTTGATTTTCATTTCGACTTTGCCAATGCCGTGTGCCTCGTACCAGTGCAGTTCTGCTGGCAATAACTCACCAGAATCTTGCAAGCGAATGGTCGCATAGCCTTTGCACTTTTTCTAGTTTTTTCCACCGTAGGTATCGATGAGTCGGTTAAGTTCACGAATTTTCGACCCTTGGGCAAAAGTTTGTGGGTCGGTAATCGGGCTGGCAAGTTCCCAAAAGCCAGCGGACTCCATCAGAAATTCACGCCCAGATAACTTTCAATCTTGCTGGCAGCAAACTCCAGCATGTCGCGTGTCAGCGCCGGTTGCACGCAAAAGTTGCTGCTGTCGCTTAGGTCGCCGTAGTGCTGCTTGAAGTTGGCGTTATCAATGTGCGGGTCTTGGTAGATGTGGTCGACCCGCTGGGTATTGAACGAGCTGGCCCGGCGCTTGATGCCGTGGACGAAGTAGCCTTTGTCAAGCAGAAATTCGGCCAGGTAAGAGCCGTCTTGGCCGGTGATGCCGGTGATGAGGGCGGTTTTGGGTTGGGTGGTCATATCAGGATTCGTTAGCAGGATGCATTCTTGTGGTTTGCGTTGCAAGAAGCGGGGGGGCGCTGGGCAAGGGTTTGCCAAGGTCAACTTCTGGGCGGTTCTGCCTGAGCTTGGCTTCGATGGCAGCCAGCACATGGCGCATGTTTTTTGCGGCTTCGATGGCAAGGTTGATCAACGCGGCATTTTTTTCGCTGTCATCCCGATAGTCGTGAGCAAATTTGTTCCGAATGCTTCGAATGTCCTGCCACTCCTGCGCATTTTTCAGGTAGCCAAGTTTTTCCAAGCGGTTAAGTTTGTCGAGCATGGGGCGCTCTTCCTAGGATTCTTGCAGGTATTCCAGTATTGCAGGAAACAGTCGTCCACCCGTGGCATCTTGCAGTTTTGTAAAACGCAAGATAAATTGATCCAGCGTTTGAATCTGTTCATCAGTCAGGTGTTCAAGCCTGCCTCCCGTCATTGGCGAAATTGGGTTGAGCAGGTCTACCGCACGTTGCAGGTGGTAGGCATTGCGTTCGCATTCACGCCATGCATCTTGTAGCCGAAGGTTTGAAACGGAGTAATTCATAACAAAATACCGGTGGTCTTTGCAATCGCAAAAATAGGGGGTCTTGTTTTGCGTGAGGGGTAGTCCAGCAGCACGTCTATTTTTTGTTCGCCTAATTTCATTTGAAGTTGGGGCAAAAATGTAATTTCGGCGCGCGTCAGGGCGTTGATGTCAGTCTGGTCTGTTTCGATCAACAGGTCTATGTCGCCCCCGCGCCGAAGGCTTCGGTGGCGGTTGTTCGAATGATGGACTGTTGCTGTGTTGAAAGACGCATGGCTAATATTGCTATATGGTTAGTAGCTGCTTGCGCATATTCTACGTGGGCTAGAGGCTAATTTCTTTCACAAATTCCTGGAAGTGGTAACAGGTATGCCCGTTGCTTGTGAATACAAAACGTCTGGGCACAGGTCGGCACCGTTTGGCCAGACAACGGTGCCAAGTTCGGTATTTACCATGACTTGTCGGAAGAATTCGTCTTGCAGCAGCGGTGCAAAAACGCCGGTGTAGTTTTTGACGATCCGATCTATTTCGACAATGCCGTGAAATCCATCTTCAAAGGTAAGGTCCAAATTGCGATTGGGCAAAGGCTGAACACGGGTTACACCAATCAGAAACATGGTTTTACTCCAGTGGATCAATATGCTTGCGTTTGGCATTATCCCGCGCAAGAGCCCTGTCAGCCATCAAGTCATCTTGATGCAAGATAGCCTACTCCATGACCAAGCCCAGTGCCTTTGGGGGCAACTTGCCTGCTAGAACAGTCAGCGTTCTGATGGCTATTTCAATCTTGAATGGCCCATACCGTGCATGAAAATGCGGCGGGTTGTGTTCGTTGTAATAGATGGCAATCACGATGCCCAAAAAACGACTGATTTCAGGCAAAACCAGGCTTCCTTCTCCGCATCCCATTGGGAGCGGACTTGGCTTGTTTCGAACAGTTTAATGGTGCTCATATTAAGTTTTGTTACTATTGTGATAGCTGCTAACGCTTATTCTACGGGGGCTAGAGGCTGATTTCATTCAATACTGACGTTGACGTTGACGTTGACGCTGTAGCCGTGGTGCTTGAGCAGTGCATGTTTTTTGGCTTCAGCCAGGTCGTGGGCGACCATCTCGGCGCACATTTCTTGCGCGGTGATCTCAGGCACCCAGCCTAGTTTTTGCTTGGCTTTGCTGGGGTCGCCGAGCAGGGTTTCGACTTCGGTGGGGCGGAAGTAGCGGGTCTTCTTTTCCAGGCCCAGGTTGTAGATATCGTCGGGCTGCGTTTCCTGGATGATGCGCGTGAGGTTGCTGCAGGGCTTCTATTTCAGCTTTCAGCAGGATGTTGCGTCCGTCGAAATCCAAGATCAATCGCCCCCTGAACATCCCAGCATCTTTTAGAGCGATCGGCAAGGCATGGCCTGAAGCAGTCTGGGACATAAAGGCAAAAGAATAGAAGTGGTTAGTCAGGGTACAGGCGCGCCCACTGCCGCGTCCAGCTCAGCAGGGCGTCGCTGGTCGGGCCGGGGTGTGCTGATAAGCCGAGGAACACCGCCGCCTGGTTAAGTGTGGTCTGCGCATTGCGGATGTCGATGGCCGACGCACCGTTTTGTTTGCTCAGCTTTTCGTGGTTGGCTCCCAGCACCAACGGTGTATGCAGGTAGCGCGGCGTTGGCAGCGCCAGGGCCTGCTGCAACAGCATCTGGCGCGCCGTGTTGTCGGCCAGGTCTTCGCCACGCACGATGTCGGTTATGCCTTGTGCCGCATCGTCCACCACCACGGCGAGTTGGTAGGCAAAGCAGCCATCGGCGCGTTTGAGCACAAAGTCGCCCACCTCGGTCGCTACGTCTTGTTGTTGTTTTCCCAGGCGGCGATCGCGCCAGAACACGTGCATCTGGGCTGCCGCTGGCTTTTCTGACACTATAGTATTTATAGCTTCTTGCGCTTTATCTATAAGGGCTAAAGTGTTATTTGTTATAAATTTTTCGATTGCAAATCGCCAGGCGCGGGTCGCCTTGCCGTGCAGTGCGGCGCGGCAGGTGCCGGGGTAAACCAGTTCGCCATGGCGCTGTTTGCTGAAGCCTGTAAGCGCAAGCGCGGCTTCGATGTCCTTGCGCGTACAGCCGCAGGGGTAGGCCCGCTGCTGGCTGATCAAAGTGTCAAGTGCCCGCTGGTACGTCGCACTGCGGCGTGACTGGTAAAGCACTGGCGTGTCACTGTGCATTGCGCAAGCCGCCAGCTGCTGCAAGATGATGTGATCCAGGCCCGCCAGACAGCGCGTGGTGTCTACATCTTCAATGCGAACCAGCCACTGGCCCTGGTGCGCCCGAGCGTCCAGCCAACTGGCCAGCGCGGTAGCCAGTGAGCCCGCGTGCAGTGGGCCGGTCGGTGAGGGCGCAAACCGCCCGATGTAATTGACCGCCCCCACACCGAAAGCTCAAGCCGCCGCCAGCGCCAGCTCCAGGCCCGACGCAAACGCGTCTTCAACGCGGTGCCCCAGGCACCAGTCACCGCATACGCCCAAGCCTTTTTTGCCATCCCACAGATGGCTCTTGCCCAGCGGTGTGATGGTCTTGGCGTACAACCAGCGTTGGCTGTCGACATGGGTGGGTTCGGCGCGGATGCCCGTCACTTCGGTAAACGCCTTGATCAATTTTGCTTCGACCCGCGCTGCGTCGTCGTGCAAGTGCTCTTGTGACCATGCTGCGCTGGCCTGCACTGTCCAGCGTTCGATGGCGCTGCGGCCGGGTTTGCTCGATTCGCGCGCTAGCCAGGCGATACGGTGGTGCGTGCTGCGTGCGGCGTTCCACTGTGGCCCCAGCGTTGTCAGCCCTGGCTGCACCGCTTGTGGAAAGGCCAGCATCAGCGTCCAGCAAGGGGCCACCTGCACCGCATCGATTCGTTTTGACCAGGTGACCATTTGCTTTGAAGTTTGTAGCAGCGTCTGCACTTGCGCTGCGGGCATGGCAAGCACCACGGCGTCAAAGCCAGAAAAAACATGCTGGCTGTCGTCGGCGCCATGCGCACGCAGCTGCCATTGGCCGGCTTGCACGGTGTCGCGCTCGACCCGCACCACCCTGGTTTGCAGCTCGACCCGTCCGGCTTGCACCAGCGGCTCGGCCCAGCCTGCCACCAGTGACTTCATGCCGGGTGTAGCGACCCAATGTGCCTCGTGCGTCGGCAGCCCCGCAGCTGCTACACGCCCCAATTCATCCAGCACTTGCACCGTGTTGGCGCTCCAGCGTTTGCACAATTGCGGTGTGGTTTGCAGGGCGAGCAAAAAACGGGCGTCACGCACGGTGAAATATTGCGCACCGTGGTCAAACGAACCGAAGGCGCTGTCGCGCGTGGCCATACGTCCGCCCAGGCCACGGCTTTTTTCGAATACGGTTACCTGGTGACCGGCCTGCTGCAAGGTGCGTGCGCAGGTGATACCGGCCATGCCAGCGCCCACGACGGCAATATGTTGCGGGGGGCGAGGGGTTGCGCGCATGAGGTAGTCTCCGAGTTGTAAATGGTGTGACTTTACCCGTTTGCGGGCGGGGCTTTTTCCCGCCGGGCAAACTCGCTAGCATCGGGTTTTTGATTTACCGTTCCAAGGAGTTTCCATATGGTGAAGATTGTGGTTGTTTTTCATTCGGGCTACGGTCACACGCTGCGCATGGCGCAATCGGTTGCCGAGGGCGCAGGCGCTGAGTTGGTGCCGATCGACGCTGAAGGCAACGTCTCGCAGGCCAGTTGGGACATTCTGGGCGCCGCTGATGCCATCATCATGGGCAGCCCCACCTACATGGGCTGCGTGAGCTGGCAGTTCAAGAAATTCGCCGACGCGTCGAGCAAGCCGTGGTACAGCCAGGTTTGGAAAGACAAGATATTTGCTGGCTTTACCAACAGCGCCACCATGAACGGCGACAAGCACAGCACGCTGCATTACTTGTTTACGCTGGCGATGCAGCACAGCGGTATCTGGGTGGGTACCGGCATGATGCCCAGCAACGCCAAGGCGGCGCAGCGCAATGACGTCAACTACGTGGGCTCGTCAGCGGGCGCCATGGCGCAAACGCCGTCAGACGCTTCGCCCGCCGAAATGCTGCCGGGTGACCTGGAAACTGCGCGCTTGTTTGGCCAGCGCGTGGCCGCCATCGCCGCCCAGTTCAAGGGCTGATTGGTGCGCCGGGTCGGCCAGGCCGACTGAGGGCAAAATCCGGGGCTATAACGACCTTAAAAAATGCCCCATGAAATCTCCGTTGAACGCCACCCGTCGCGATAGCACGGGCTACCGGGCGAGCGCAGTGGCGCTCTGCCTGGCTTTGCTGTGTCCGACTGTGGGTGCGCAGGTAACAGCTGTGTCAGAAAGAGACTACCTGGCTGACATGCCCGTGGTGTTGAGTGTGTCGCGCTTGCCACAGCGGCTTGATGAAACGCCGGGAGCGATGACCATCATTGACCGCGAGTTCATCCGGCAATCGGGTGCGCGTGATGTGGTGGATGTCTTGCGACTGGTACCGGGTTTCCAGACCAGTACCTCGTTTGAGTCGGATGCGCCGCAGGCCAATTACCACGGCTCGTTCAGCGTTTACTCGGCGCGTATTCAGGTATTGATAGACGGACGGTCGGTTTATTCGACCTATTTGTTTGGTAGTGTGGCGCCCGGCTTGATGTCGGTCACGCTTGACGATATCGAGCGTATTGAGGTGTTTCGAGGGTCGAACTCTGCGGTCTACGGTGCGCGAGCCATGTTGGGTGTTGTCAACATTGTGACGCGTAGTGCAGCGGATTCTCTTGGCATTCGAGCCGGTGTTAACCACGGCGAAAACGGTATTCAGGATGCTCAATTAAGCTTGGGTTGGCAGGTGATGGGCTCGCCTATGCGCTTGAGCGTGGACCAGCGCGGTGACGATGGTTTGACGGGGTCCAACGGCCATAACCGGGTGCAGCGCGCCAACTTTAGGGCGGAGTTGGCGGTGGCGGCTGACGCGCAGCTGGAGGTGCGCGCTGGCTGGCTGGGTATCGATGCTGGGCGAGGCTTTGCCACCAACGCCAACGCACCGCTACGCGATACGGTTTATGGGTCAAGTTTTGTTCAGTTTGATTGGAAGAAATCGGTTGGCAGCAGCCATGACTACGCTGTTGGTTTTGCCCATATGCAGGAATCCTTTGTTGACGTTGCCCCGTATGCGCTGGCTCCTGTTGCGCTGGATTACAGCGGTGTGGCCAGCAATGATTCATTGAAGTTTGAAAGTGTCCATCGGTTGGACTCCGATCTTCGCTATGTGTGGGGTGCCGAGTGGCGTCGTGAGTCGGTGACGTCGCAGCCGCTGTACAACACCGGTAGCGCGATCGTGACGGATTTCACACGCTTATTCACCAACGTTGAATGGCGTCTGGCTAAAGATGTCCTGCTCAACGCTGGGGGGATGGCTGAACGCAGC
>PFKL01000107.1 GCA_002784245.1 Comamonadaceae bacterium CG_4_10_14_3_um_filter_60_75 | reverse complement strand
GCCGAGGCTGTTGAAAATAAAAAAGCCCAGCGTGACAAAGCCCATGTGTGCTACGGACGAGTACGCCACCAACTTCTTCATGTCTTTTTGCACCATGGTGACCAAGCCAACGTAAATCACGGCAGCCAGCGACAACCCAATCATCAGTCCAGCCCATTCGTGGGATGCATCAGGCGCAATCGGCAGCGAAAAACGCAGAAAACCATACGCGCCGAGCTTGAGCATGATGGCAGCCAACACGGCCGAGCCACCAGTTGGCGCCTCGACGTGCACGTCGGGCAACCAGGTATGCACTGGCCACATCGGAACCTTGACAGCAAACGCCGCTAAAAAGGCAAAGAAGAGCAAGGTTTGGGCGTCAGCCGCCAAAGGCATCTTTTGCCAGACAGCCAGATCAAAACTGCCGCCAGACGTGAGGTAGAGGTAAATCAGCGCAACCAACATCAATAGGGAGCCGAGCAGGGTATACAAGAAGAATTTGAAAGCCGCGTAAATCTTGTTCGGGCCACCCCAGACGCCGATGATCAAATACATAGGGATCAGTGTGGCTTCAAAAAATACGTAGAACAACATGCCGTCGAGCGCACAGAAAACGCCGATCATCAAACCGCTCAGAATCAGGAAAGCACCCATGTACTGATTGACACGGCTGGTGATCACTTCCCAACCAGCAATCACCACAATAACGTTGATAAAAGCGGTGAGCAACACAAACCAGAGCGAAATCCCGTCAACACCCAGGTGGTAGTTGACATGGAAACGTTCAATCCAGGGTGACAACTCGGTGAACTGCATTGATGCAGTTGTGACATCAAACTGTGTGTACAGCGGCAGCGTCACCAGCAAACTGACAACAGCACCGATCAATGCAATCCAACGAACAACCTGCGCCTGGTCATCCCGACCCAGGGCAAGCAACACGACACCAAAGAGTACCGGTGTCCAGATAGCCAGGCTCAACAAACCCATTTTTATATTTCTCCTATTTGAGCCAAACGAAATACGTCATGAAGACGAACACGCCAAGCACCATGGTCAGGGCATAGTCATACAAATAACCGGTCTGAACTTTGCGCACCACGCCAGAAACCCAGCCTACGATACGCCACGATCCATTGACGACAGCACCGTCGATCACAGCCTGATCGCCGCCTTTCCAAAGCACGACGCCCAGACCGCGCGCCGCCGGAGCCAACACGTTTTCATTGAACCAATCCATGTAGTACTTGTTTTCCAACAAGGTGTGAATGGGCTTGAAGGTGCGCTGGATCGCTGCTGGCAAAGCCGGGTTGACCATGTACATGTAGTACGACAAAGCCACCCCGGACAGAGCCAGCCAAAAAGGTGCCGACAGAAAGCCGTGAAGCGCGAGCTGAACCGGACCATGGAATTCCTCACGCAGGAATTCCATTGCCTTGTGAATTTCAGGATTCACAAAAATGGCACCGTTGAAGAACTCGCCGAACAGCATCGGACCAATCGTCATGTAGCCAATCAACACCGATGGAATCGCCAGCATCACCAGCGGCACCGTAACCACCCACGGCGACTCGTGAGGCTTGTGGGCAGCACCGTGGTCGCCGTGTCCGTGACCATGGTGAGCTTCGGGATTCTGGTCAAAACGCTCTTTACCGTGGAACACCAGAAAATAGAGGCGGAATGAATAGAACGCAGTCACAAACACACCGGCCAATACGGCAAAATAAGCAAAGCCAGCAGCCGGTAGGGTACTGTTGTGCACCGCCATGATGATTTCGTCTTTGGAATAGAAGCCGGAGAAAAATGGCGTGCCAATCAGTGCCAGTGAACCCACCAGTGACGTGATCCAGGTAATGGGCATGTACTTGCGCAGTCCGCCCATCCAGCGGATGTCTTGGTTGTGGTGAACGCCCATGATGACCGAACCTGCAGCCAGGAACAGCAAGGCCTTGAAGAACGCGTGGGTCATCAGGTGAAAGACGGCAACCGAGTAGGCCGAAGCGCCTAGCGCCACCGTCATGTAGCCCAACTGGGACAGCGTCGAGTAGGCAACCACCCGCTTGATGTCGTTCTGGATGATGCCCAGGAAGCCCATGAACAGCGCAGTAATACCACCAATGATTAGCACAAAGTTGAGCGCGGTTTCACTGAGTTCAAACAATGGCGACATCCGTGCGACCATGAAAATTCCGGCCGTAACCATGGTCGCTGCGTGAATCAGTGCCGAGATCGGTGTTGGGCCTTCCATCGAATCGGGCAACCAGACGTGCAAGGGAAACTGCGCTGATTTACCCATGGCACCGATAAACAGGCAAATGCAAATGACGCTGATCAGCAACCAGTTGGTACCGGGCAGCATGATCGAGGACAACGAGGCCGCTTGGGCAAAGGTCTCGGAGTAGTTGAGTGTACCGGTATAAGCCGCCAGCAGGCCAATGCCCAGAATAAAGCCAAAGTCACCCACCCGGTTCACCAAAAACGCCTTCATGTTGGCAAAAATCGCACTGGGCTTGTTGAACCAAAAGCCAATCAGCAGGTAAGAGACCAGGCCTACGGCCTCCCAGCCAAAGAACAGTTGAAGCATGTTGTTACTCATGACGAGCATCAGCATGGAGAAGGTGAACAAGGAAATGTAGGCAAAGAAGCGGTTGTAGCCCTCGTCTTCTTCCATGTAACCGATGGTGTAAATGTGGACCATCAGCGAGACAAAAGTAACCACGCACATCATCATGGCCGTCAAGCCGTCGACCATGAAGCCGACCTCCATTTTCAGGCCACCGACAACCATCCATGTGTAAATGGTTTCATTGAAACCAGCACCATCGGCCACCACGCTCTTGAGCGTCATGGCAGACAGAATGAACGCCAACAACACGCCGAGAATGGCCAGTGTGTGCGACGCACGCCGACCAATCACGTTACCCGCAAATTTGGTTCCCAAGATACCGGCAGCGATCGCTCCGACCATAGGGGCCAGTGGCACAACCAGCAAAGTTGAGGCTGAAAGGGTTTGACTCATTTGCTGTTATCCCTTCAACGAATCGAGTTCGTCAACATTGATGTTGGACTTGTTACGGAACAACAAGACCAAGATGGCCAGACCAATTGCCGACTCGGCTGCGGCAACCGTCAAAATGAAAAACACAAAAATCTGACCGTGCAAGTCGCCCAGGTAATGGGAGAAAGCAACAAAGTTGGTATTGACCGCCAGCAACATCAACTCGATGGCCATCAGCAGAACGATCAGGTTTTTCCGGTTCAGGAAAATACCAACAACCGATAGCGCAAACAGCATGGCGCCCAACGACAGGAAATGACCCAAGGTGAGCGTCATGCTTTGTTCTCCGCAGAAGTCTCTGTGACTGTCTCAACCGCTAATGCCGGCTGCGTTGGCGTCACTTTCAACACGACCAACCGGTCTTTGGCCTTGACCCGAACCTGGTCGTCCGGCTTGACTGCCTTACTGTCCTTGCGCTCACGCAATGTCAACGCGATGGCAGCAATCATGCCCACCAGCAAGATGGCCGCTGCAACTTCCAGTGGGTAGATGTAATAGGTATACAACAATTTGCCAAGTTCACGCGTGTTGGAAGCACCCGCAGTCACGTTGTTCACGATAGCCGGGTCGTCGGTCACACGAAAGCCACCCATCAGCACCGCAGACATCTCGAAAATGATGAACACGCCCACCACCGCCGCAATCGGAAAATGTTTCCAGAAGCCTTGGCGCACGCTCTCCAAATTGATGTCGAGCATCATCACGACAAAAAGGAACAAAACCATCACCGCACCGACATAGACCAGTATCAGCGACAGAGACAAGAACTCGGCCTTAAGCAGCATCCAGATCAACGATGCCTGGAAAAAGGTCAACACCAAAAACAAGACCGCGTGGACCGGATTGCGCGCTGTAACGACGCGAAACGCCGCAAACAGCAAAATGGCCGAGAAAAAATAAAAGAGACCGCTTGTGACACTCATGATTCAGATTCTTTCGTAAGGCGGGTCAGCGGTATTTGGCGTCAGCCTGTTTGTCGGCGGCAATTTGTGCCTCGTAGCGATCGCCAACAGCCAGCAACATTTCTTTAGTGAAATACAAATCGCTGCGCTTCTCCCCGTGGTACTCAAGGATATTGGTTTCGACGATGGAATCGACCGGGCAACTTTCTTCACAGAAGCCACAGAAAATGCACTTGTTGAGGTCAATGTCATAGCGGGTGGTACGCCTTGAGCCGTCGGCACGGACATCTGACTCGATGGTGATGGCCATGGCCGGACAAACGGCCTCACACAACTTGCAGGCAATACAACGCTCTTCACCATTCTCATAGCGGCGCAACGCGTGCAAACCACGAAAGCGTGGTGACAAAGGTGTTTTTTCTTCAGGGTACTCCAGCGTAATCTTGCTGCGAAACGCGTAACGCCCCGTCAGCCGCATGCCTTTGAGCAGCTCAAGCAGGAAGAAGCTGGAAAGAAAGTCTTTCAACGAGAAAGCGCTCACCTCGGCAACTCCGGCAGAATTTAAGTTTGGATTAGACATAAGCGACTCGCATTACTTCCAGATGTTCCAGGGGGTCTGCATCCACACACCAATCAGAACCAACCAGACCAAGGTCACAGGAATAAATATCTTCCAGCCCAGACGCATGATCTGGTCGTAGCGAAAGCGTGGGAAAGTTACACGGACCCAGATGAACGTTGTCATGACGGCAAAGGTCTTCAGACCCAACCAGATCCACCCTGGAATCATGTTGAAAAATGCGCTGTCAATCGGCGACAACCAGCCACCTAAAAACATGGTCGTGACCAGAATCGAAACCAGCCAGATGTTGGCGTACTCGGCCATCTGAAACATGGCCCAGGACATGCCTGAATACTCCACCATGTGACCGGCCACAATTTCAGATTCACCCTCAATCACGTCAAACGGCGTCCGGTTAGTTTCAGCCAGGCCCGACACAAAATACACCACCATGATCGGCAGCAAAGGCAGCCAGTTCCAGGACAGGAAGTTCAGTCCCTTCTGCGCAAAGTAGCCCTGGTTCTGCCCCATCACAATATCGGTCATGTTCAAGCTGGCGGAAACCATCAGAACAACCAGGAAGCAAAAGCCCATGGCGATTTCATAACTGACCATTTGGGCCGAGGCGCGCAGCGCGCCCAAAAACGCGTATTTGGAATTGGACGACCAGCCTGAAATAATGACGCCGTAGACTTCCATCGACGCGATCGCCATCAAAAACAGCAAGCCGGCATTGACATTGGCAACGGCGACCTCGGGACCAAACGGAACCACCGCCCAAGCCGCTAGCGCCGGCGCTACCGTCAGCACCGGGCCGATGAAAAACAAGGCTTTGTCCGACGCGGCAGGACGAACAATTTCCTTGGTCATTAATTTCAGCGCATCCGCAATAGGCTGCAACAAGCCCCAGGGACCGACACGGTTGGGCCCCAAGCGGATCTGCACCCAGCCAAGCAGCTTGCGTTCCCAAAGTGTCGCGTAGGTCACCGCACCCAAAACGATCATCAAAACCACCGTAACCTTGAGCAAGGCCCAGATCAGAGGCCAGGCCATCTCAGCCCACCATGATGCAGCCAGCAGCCCCTGACCGAAAGAGAAAAGCCAGTCGCTCATGCTGCCACCTCCGTTTGACCGGTGACGCGTGCGTCCGCGGTCTGTTGCAACGACGCCGCCCGACGCACCAGACCGTCAAGTTGGTAGATTGACGCCACACAGGGCTCGGTACAGGCCAACCGATCGGCATCCCCCGTTGCATTGGCGTTGCTCAGGCAGCCAGTATCGACCGCGGCAACAGTCGCACCCGGCGGTAAATCCAGCGCCCGGCCTAACACCTCAAGGGAGGAATCAAAACCAAAACCTGGCAGTCCAAGAATATCGGCCAGAGCGCGCAACACTTTCCACGCTGGACGTGTTTCACCCAGTGGTTTCACCACAGCGTGGAAGCTCTGGAGGCGGCCTTCGGCATTGACAAAAGAACCCGAGGTTTCCGTAAACGGCGCAATCGGTAGCAACACATCGCTGAACGCCATGTTGGTCTTAAAGGGGGTCAACGACACCACCATTTCTGATTGGCCCAAGGCGTCGAGCGTTGCTACACCGGCAGCAGCGTCCCACTGCGGCTCAGTATTGAGCAGGATCGTGGCCTTCAAGCCACCGGCTAACATTTGCCCCGCATTCAAACCACCCAAGCCAGGCAATGCGCCCACCAGTTGGGCGCCCACCGTATTGGCCGCCTCTGTCAGGTAGCCCACGCTGGCGCCGCATTGCTCGCCAATCCAGTTCGCCAGCGCCAGCAATTGCGCGGCCAGTGGGTGGTGCGCTGCACCGTTACCCAGCAACACCGCCTTGTGCTCGCCGGCAAGCAACGATTGCGCGGCTATCAAAGCGGCGTCAGTGACCACCGCCGACTGCGGTGCCGCCACACCTTTTTCTTGTCCAACGGCGGCGGCAATCGATGCCAGACACGCCACCCATTCGGTGGCTGGCAAGACCGTGGCACTGGCCAACGGCATAGCCCATTGCGGCGCTGCCGAAGCGACAGCGTGCACGGCACAGCCGTTGCGTGCAGCCTGGCGAATACGCTGCGCAAACAGCGGATGATCCTTGCGCAGGCTGGAACCCACAACCAGCACCGACTGCAATGTCGATAGACCCGCAATCGGCATACCAAGCCATCGCGCACCGGGTTGGGTGCGATCAAATTCTGCGTTGCGCAGGCGGTAGTCAATGTTTTCACTGCCCAGACCACGCACCAAAGCACCGGTCAGGTACAACTCTTCGATGGTGCTGTGCGGGCTCACCAGCGCCCCAACGGCACTGGCACCATGCTCGGACTTGATGTTGCGCAAACCGTGGGCGACATACTCCAGCGCAGTTTTCCAATCCACCTCGTTCCACTGGCCACCTTGTTTGATCATCGGTTTGGTCAGACGATCGTCAGCGTTCAGTGCCTCATAGGAAAAGCGATCCCGATCGGCAATCCAGCATTCGTTGACCGCTTCATTTTCAAACGGCACCACGCGCATCACCCGGTTGTTTTTGACCTGGACAATCAGGTTGGCACCGGTGGAATCATGCGGACTGATCGACTTGCGGCGCGACAACTCCCAGGTACGCGCGCTGTAGCGGAACGGCTTGCTGGTAAGCGCGCCGACCGGACAAATGTCTATCATGTTGCCAGACAATTCAGAGTCGACCGTTTGTCCAACAAAGGCTTCAATCTCGGAGTGCTCACCGCGCTGGGACATGCCGAGTTCCATCACACCGGCAATCTCCTGGCCGAAGCGCACACAACGTGTGCAATGGATGCAACGCGTCATTTCCTGCATGGAAATCAAAGGGCCAACGTCTTTGACCTTGACCACCCGTTTTTCCTCTTCGTAACGCGACTTGACACCGCCATAGCCCACCGCCAGGTCCTGCAACTGGCATTCGCCACCTTGGTCGCAGATCGGACAGTCCAGCGGGTGGTTGATGAGCAGAAACTCCATCACCGACTGCTGCGCCTTGACTGCCTTGTCGGTCTTGGTGCGCACCACCATGCCTTGCGTCACCGAGGTGGCGCAAGCGGGCATCGGCTTGGGCATTTTCTCAATGTCGACCAGACACATCCGGCAGTTGGCCGCAATGCTGAGCTTCTTGTGGTAGCAAAAATGCGGAATGTAGGTGCCCGCTTTTTCGGCGGCGTGCATGACCGTACTGCCTTCGGCAATACCTACTTTTTTCCCGTCGAGTTCAATTTCAATCATCTGGGGCTCGCTCAAACGTAAGCTGGAACCATGCAGGTCTTGTGCACCACGTGGTATTCAAATTCAGGCATGAAATGCTTGAGCATGGCACGCACTGGCATGGCTGCTGCATCACCCAGAGCGCAGATCGTGCGACCCTGAATGTTCTCGGCAACAGAGTTCAACAACTCCATATCGGCGGGACGGCCATGACCGGTTTCAATGCGATCGACAACGCGTGATAACCAGCCCGTGCCCTCGCGACAGGGCGTGCATTGGCCGCACGATTCGTGCATGTAAAAATAACTCAACCGCTGCAGACTCTTGACCATGCAACGGGAGTTGTCCATCACGATCACCGCGCCCGACCCCAACATCGACCCGGCCTTGGCGATCGAGTCGTAATCCATCGTGCAATCCATGATGATGTCTGCGGGCAACACCGGCGAAGATGATCCGCCCGGAATCACAGCCTTGAGTTGGCGCCCCTTGCGCACACCCCCAGCGAGTTCCAGCAACTTGGCAAACGGGGTACCCATGGGCACTTCGTAATTGCCCGGCATCTCCACATCACCGCTGACCGAGTAAATCTTGGTACCACCATTGTTAGGCTTGCCGCAGGCAACATAAGCCGGACCGCCATTGCGGATGATCCAGGGCACCGCAGCAAATGTTTCGGTGTTGTTGATGGTGGTCGGCTTGCCGTACAAACCAAAGCTCGCGGGAAACGGTGGCTTGAAACGTGGCTGTCCTTTTTTACCTTCAAGCGACTCGAGCAAACCGGTTTCTTCGCCGCAAATATAGGCGCCGAAACCATGTGCGGCATGCAATTGAAAGTTGTAGCCGCTGCCGAGTATGTTGTCGCCCAAATAACCCGCCGCACGCGCTTCCTCGAGCGCTTCTTCAAAGCGCTGGTAGGTGTGGAAGATCTCACCGTGAATGTAGTTGTAGCCCACCGCAATGCCCATGGCGTAGGCGGCGATGATCATGCCTTCAATCACAATGTGCGGATTGAATTCCATGATGTCACGGTCCTTGCAAGTCCCGGGCTCGCCCTCGTCGGAATTGCACACCAGGTATTTTGGCCCGGGGAATTGACGCGGCATGAAGCTCCACTTCAAGCCGGTCGGAAAGCCGGCACCGCCACGACCACGCAAAGACGATTCTTTAACGACGGCAATCACCTGATCTGGCGTCATCGTAGGCGCACCACCGCCCTGCCCCAGCACCTGACGCAGGGCTTGGTAGCCACCGCGCGCTTCATAATCCTTCAGACGCCAGTTGGCGCCATTGAGGTCGGCAAGTATTTGGGGGTTGATATGGCGGTTGTGGAAGCAGGTCTGCACACCTGTCGCCTGAAATTGAGCCAGCAAGCTCTCTGCGTTCATGCCTTGCCCTCCAGAGCACACAATCCGTCGACCAACTGGTCGAGCTTGTCGTCACTCATAAAACTGCACATGTTGGTGTCATTGACTAACATCACCGGTGCGTCGGCACAAGCACCAAGACACTCGCACTCCTGCAATGTGAACAGGCCGTCGTCGGTGGTCTGATTGTTGTCGATACCCAGCTTATTCTTCAAATAGGCCATTGCCTGGGCACCGTTGCGCAACTGGCAAGGCAGGTTGGTACACACATTGAGCTTGTACTTGCCCACAGGGCGTTGGTTGTACATGTTGTAAAAGCTGGTCACCTCGTGCACCGCCATGAGCGCCATGCCAAGGTAGTCCGCAACAAACTTTTCGCTCTCGCTGCTGACCCAGCCCTGCTCTTGCTGCACGATCCGCAGACACGCCATCACCGCCGATTGCCGCTGGTCAGCGGGGTACTTGGCGACCTCTTTGGCAAAAGCCGCCTTGGATTTTTCAGAAATCATCTGTCAACTTCCCCAAACACGATGTCCATCGTTCCAATGATCGCCACCGCGTCGGCAATCATGTGACCCTTGCCCATTTCGTTGAGCGCCGCCAAGTGAACAAAGGCAGGTGGACGAATCTTCATGCGGTACGGCTTGTTGGCGCCATCGCTGATCAGATAAATGCCAAATTCGCCCTTGGGGTGCTCAATGGCAGCGTAGGCTTCGCCCTCCGGCACAGCAAAGCCTTCGGTGAACAGCTTGAAGTGGTGAATCAGCTCTTCCATGTTGGTTTTCATGGACTCGCGATCCGGCGGCGCAACCTTGTGGTTGTCGGTGATAACCGGACCCGGATTGACACGCAGCCAATCAACGCACTGCTTGATGATGCGGTTGGCCTGCTTCATCTCCTCCATGCGTACCAGATAACGGTCATAGGTGTCACCGGTCTTGCCCACCGGAATATCAAAATCAAGCCGGTCATAAACCTCGTAGGGTTGCGACTTGCGCAAGTCCCAGGCAACACCCGAGCCACGCAGCATCGGGCCGGTAAAGCCAAGATTGAGGGCCCGCTCGGGGGTCACCACGCCAACGCCCACGGTACGCTGTTTCCAGATCCGGTTTTCGGTCAGCAGCGTGTGGTACTCATCCAGATGCGTCGGAAAACGCTGGGTAAAGTCTTCGATAAAGTCGAGCACGCTGCCGCCGCGGTTGCGGTTGAGTTCTTCGGTTGACTTGGCGCTGCGAATCTTGTTGGGCTTGTGGCGTGGCATCGCATCGGGCAAATCGCGATAGACGCCCCCCGGACGGAAATAAGCCGCGTGCATGCGCGCGCCGCTGACAGCCTCATACACGTCAAACAAATCTTCACGTTCCCGGAAGGCATAAAGCATCACCGTCATGGCGCCGCAGTCGATCGCGTGCGCACCCACCCACAGCAAGTGGTTAAGCAAACGAGTGATCTCTGCAAACATGACCCGGATGTACCGGGCGCGCACCGGCACGTCGATGTCAAGCATTTTTTCAACGGCCAAGCAATACGCTTGCTCATTGCACATCATCGACATGTAATCGAGCCGATCCATGTAAGGCAAGGTCTGCAAAAAGGTCTTGCTTTCAGCCAGCTTTTCAGTCGCACGATGCAGCAGACCGATATGCGGATCAGCACGCTGGATGACCTCGCCATCAAGCTCAAGCACAAGCCGCAGCACGCCGTGCGCTGCCGGATGCTGCGGTCCAAAGTTTAGGGTGTAGTTCTTTATCTCAGCCATGACTTACCTTGCTTACTGCAGGCCCCCGTAGTTCTCTTCACGAATGATGCGCGGCGTGATTTCACGCGGCTCGATCGTGACAGGCTGGTAGACCACCCGCTTTTGTTCTGCGTCGTAACGCATCTCAACGTGCCCCAGCATCGGAAAGTCTTTGCGAAAGGGGTGCCCGATGAAGCCGTAGTCGGTGAGGATACGGCGCAGGTCTTCGTGACCTTCAAAGACGATGCCAAACAAGTCGAACGCTTCGCGCTCAAACCAGTTGGCCGCGCTCCAGATGTCACAAACCGAAGGCAAACTTGGCGCCGAGTCATCTGGTACAAACACCTTCAAACGAACGCGCTGGTTGAGCGACACCGACAACAAATGCAGGACAACGCAGAAGCGCAAACCATCCCACGAACTGTTCTTGTAGGTGGAGTAGTCGACACCACAGAGGTCAATCAACTGTTCAAACTGGCAATCAGCGTGATCGCGTAGCGCCAAAACCGCCGGCATGTAGTTTTCAGCTTTGACAAAAATTGTCAATTCACCCAGACGAACTGAACTGCTCTCAAGCAGCGCACCCAGGGCCTTGTCAACTTGCTCTTTTAGAACCAAAGGATTGATAGCGTGTACGGTCATGGCTTGGGCCTTCAGGTGCGTGCAATGGTTTGCGTGCGGCGTATCTTGCTCTGCAACTGAAGGATGCCATAAACCAGCGCCTCAGCGGTGGGCGGACAACCCGGCACATAGACATCAACCGGGACAATGCGATCGCAACCCCGGACCACCGAATAACTGTAGTGGTAGTAACCGCCGCCGTTGGCGCAAGACCCCATGCTGATCACCCAGCGCGGCTCAGCCATCTGGTCGTAAACTTTGCGAAACGCCGGTGCCATCTTGTTGGTCAGCGTACCGGCCACAATGATCAGGTCGGACTGACGCGGACTCGGGCGAAACACCTCGGCACCAAAACGGCTGATGTCATAACGGGCCGCCGCAGCGTGCATCATCTCGACCGCGCAGCAAGCCAGACCGAATGTCATTGGCCAGACTGAGCCGGTCTTGGCCCAGTTCACCACCGCGTCGTAGCTGGTGGTGACAAAGCCCTTGTTGAGAACACCTTCGATCATCGCCTTACTCCCAATCCAAAGCGCCCTTGAGCCACATGTAAACAAAGCCTATGGTGAGGATGGTCACAAACTCAAGGCCAACCAAAAATCCGTACAAACCCAACTCTTTCAAGGTCACGGCCCAGGGAAACAGCAACGCGGTCTCCAGGTCGAACAAGATGAAGAGGATGGCGATCAGGTAATAGCGCACGTCGAACTTCATACGCGCATCACCGAAGGCTTCAAAGCCGCATTCGTAAGCGGAATTCTTGGCAGCGTAGGGACGATTGGGACCGAGAATGAAACCAATGATCTGGGGCATCACACCGACACTGATGCCGATCACAATGAAGAGAATCACTGGCAAGTATTGATCAATGTTCATCTGGCGAGTTTGATTCAATGGGCAGTTTGATGTATTGACATACATCAAACTTAATCTTACTTGGTGCCGTCGGCGAGACTCGAACTCGCACAGCTTTCGCCACTACCACCTCAAGATAGCGTGTCTACCAATTTCACCACGACGGCTAGGTCTTGTTTGCCCCGACCAATCGACACAAATCATGTGCATCAGCATGGATCAAAGCGGGGGAGAGTTTACCCCGGATTCCTCACCATTCCTGAGGGAATGGCGTACCGGCAAGCACAATTATTTGGTTGGGATCTGCGCTGCGCCAGACGCGGCCACAGCCGGTGCAACCGGTGCCGGTACCGGCGCAACCAGTGCGGCATTCTCAAGCACGCTGCCCGATGCAGGCGCCGTACGGATTGAACCAAAATAGGCCAGCGCCAGGGTGCTGGCAAAAAAGATGGTAGCCAACACCGCGGTGGTACGCGACAGGAAGTTCGCGCTGCCACTGGCGCCAAACAGGCTGCCCGAGCCGCCGCTGCCAAAGGCTGCTCCCATGTCTGCGCCCTTGCCGTGCTGCACCAGAATCAGACCTACCATGACAAGGGCAGAAATCAACTGCACCGCCAGCAAAATTGTCAAAACCACATTCATGCTCTACTCCAGAATAAATAGCTACCCACGCTTGCTAATCAAGCGGCAGTGGCAATAATCGTTAAGAAATCAGGCGCCTTCAGGGCAGCGCCGCCAATCAGGCCACCGTCAATATCGGGCTGCGCCAACAACGACGCAGCGTTGGTGGCGTTCATGCTGCCACCGTAAAGCAACTTGATGCGATCGGCACTGGACGAAGCCGCCTTCAACTGGGCGCGCAACACAGCGTGCACTTGCTGCGCTTGCTCTGGACTGGCCGTCTTGCCGGTGCCAATCGCCCACACGGGCTCGTAGGCAACAACGATCTCGCTGACGCAATGGCCGTTAGCGTGAATAACCGCGGCCAACTGGCGCTTGACGACTTCGTCCGTTCTGCCTGCCTCACGTTCTGCCAGTGTCTCGCCGACACACACGATCGGTGTGATACCGCTGCTCAAGGCGCGCTGCGCCTTGAGCGCCACTGTTTCGTCACTCTCACCGTGGTATTGACGACGCTCTGAGTGGCCAACGATGGCGTAGCGCACAGCAAAATCTTTCAACATGACTGCAGAAATTTCACCGGTAAATGCGCCGCCCTCCTGTGCAGAAACATCCTGCGCCGCCAAATCGATCACACTGCCCGCCAACAGCGCCTGGCACTGCGCCAGATAGGCCGAAGGCACGGCGACAGCGACCTGACAAGCCGGCTGTCCCAGTTCCGCCAAAATAGCCCTGAGCAATCGTTCATTGGCGGCCAGACTGCCATTCATTTTCCAGTTGCCTGCAATGAGTTTTTTCTTCATGCTGTTTCCCAGGTCAAAACAATTTTTCCAACATGCGCATTGGACTCCATCAGTACATGCGCCTGTGCGGCATCGGCTGCGGCAAATGTGGTGCAGATCACCGGTTTGATGCGCTTGGCTTCAAGTAGCGGCCAGACCTGCTGCAAGCAGGCCTGGGCAATCGCCGCCTTGAAAGCCACCGACCTTGGCCGCAGCGTCGAACCCGTCACCGTCAAGCGTTTGCGCAATACCAGACCCGCATTGAACTCGCTTTGCACACCACCCTGTACGGCAATGATGACCAGCCGGCCATCTTCTTTCAGGCACTGCACTTCGCGCGCCACATAGCCACCCGCCACCATATCCAGAATCACATCGACACCCTGCCCGCCAGTCAAACGGGCAATCTCGGCAGCAAAGTCCTGCACTTTGTAATTGAAAGCAGCATCCGCGCCCAGTGCCAGGCAAGCAGCGCATTTTTCATCGCTGCCCGCGGTCGCATACACCTTCGCACCCATGGCCTTGGCCAGCTGAATGGCTGTGACGCCAATGCCACTGGCGCCGCCCTGAATCAACACCGACTCACCCGGCTGCAAATACGCCCGGTCCATCAGGTTGCTCCAGACGGTAAAGAATGTCTCGGGCAGGCTGGCCGCTTCCACATCACTCAAGCCAGCCGGCACCGGCAAGCATTGCCCGATGGGCGCAACGCAATACTGCGCATAGCCGCCGCCTGCTACCAGCGCACAGACCCGGTCACCCAGCTTGAAACCAGCCGCTGCCAATGCCCCGGGACTGCCCTGGTCAATCACACCCGCCACTTCAAGCCCCGGAAGATCCGACGCGCCAGGCGGCACAGGGTAATGACCTTGGCGCTGCAACACATCGGGCCGGTTGACACCACTGGCGTGAACGCGAATGCGCAACTCACCCGCGCCGGCCACTGGTTGTGGGCGTTCGCACGTCCGTAACACCTCGGGCGCACCGTAGGCAATGATCTCAATGGCTTTCATGGTCATTTTGGCTTCTGGCCCTTATGCTGAAAGCGGAGAGTGCTATGGATGCAATACCAAATCAGGCGCGATTGTCGGCACTGGCTTGCGCTGGACGCTCCAGTAGCGCCTTCATCGACAGCTTGACGCGACCTTTTTCGTCAGTCTCCAACACCTTGACCTTGACGATCTGGCCTTCGGACAAATAATCGGTGACCTTTTCAACGCGTTCGTGGGCGATCTGGCTGATGTGCAGCAGTCCGTCCTTGCCGGGCAACAGGTTGATCAACGCACCAAAGTCCAGAATCTTCACCACCGGGCCTTCGTAGACCTTGCCGATCTCGACTTCGGCGGTGATCTGCTCGATGCGGCGCTTGGCTTCTTCGGCCTTGGCCGGATCGCTTGAGGCAATGGTGATGGTGCCGTCCTCTTCGATGTTGATTTGCGTGCCGGTTTCTTCGGTCAGCGCACGGATGACCGAACCGCCCTTGCCGATCACGTCACGAATCTTCTCGGGGTTGATCTTCATGGTGAACAGACGTGGTGCAAAGGTAGACACCTCGGTCTTCGCGGCACCCATGGCTTCCACCATCTTGCCCAGGATGTGCATGCGCGCTTCTTTGGCCTGCGCCAAAGCCACTTGCATGATTTCCTTGGTGATGCCCTGGATTTTGATGTCCATCTGCAACGCGGTGATGCCGTTGGCCGAACCCGCCACCTTGAAGTCCATGTCGCCCAGGTGATCTTCGTCACCCAGAATGTCGGTCAGCACGGCAAAGCGGTTGTCGTCCTTGATCAGGCCCATGGCGATGCCGGCCACGTGTGCCTTCAGAGGCACGCCAGCGTCCATCAGGCTCAGACAGCCACCGCACACCGAGGCCATGGAAGACGAGCCGTTGGACTCGGTCACTTCAGACACAACACGCATGGTGTAGGGGAAGTCTTCCTTGGTAGGCAGCACCGCCACCAAGGCGCGCTTGGCCAGACGGCCATGGCCGATTTCGCGGCGCTTGGGCGTGCCCACGCGGCCGGTTTCGCCGGTGGCAAAGGGAGGCATGTTGTAGTGCAGCATGAAGCGGTCTTCGTAGTCGCCGCTCAAGGCATCAATGCGTTGGGCGTCGCGTTCAGTCCCCAAGGTGGTCACGACCAGCGCCTGGGTTTCGCCACGGGTAAACAAGGCAGAGCCGTGGGTGCGCGGCAGCACACTGTTGCGGATTTCAATGGGGCGCACGGTGCGGGTGTCGCGGCCGTCAATGCGCGGTTCACCGGCCAGTATCTGGCCACGCACCAAGCGTGCTTCGATGTCAAACAGCAGGCCTTCAACCTTGACGCTGTCAAACTCGACACCGTCGGCCTTCAGGCCCGCCATCACGTCAGCGTAAGCGCTGCGGCAAGCTTGGGTGCGGGCTTGTTTGTTGCGAATCTGGTAGGCGGCAGTGAGCTTGTCTTTGGCCAGGGCTTCCACTTTGGCAATCAGCGGCTCGTCTTTGGCGGGGGCTTTCCAGTCCCACACCGGCTTGCCGGCATCGCGCACCAATTCATGGATGGCGTTGATGGCAATTGCGCCCTGAGCGTGACCAAACATCACCGCACCGAGCATGATTTCTTCCGACAGTTGGTCGGCTTCCGATTCGACCATCAGCACGGCCGTTTCGGTACCCGCCACCACCAGATCCATCTGGCTGGATTTACGCTGGGTTTGACCCGGGTTGAGCACGTATTCACCGTTGATGTAACCCACGCGGGCGGCACCAATGGGGCCACTGAACGGCACACCGCTAACTGACAAGGCAGCGCTGACGGCGATCATGGCGGCAATATCGGCATCCACTTCGGGGTTGAGCGACAGGGTGTGCACCACAACGTGCACCTCGTTGAAGAAGCCTTCAGGGAACAGCGGGCGGATCGGGCGGTCGATCAGGCGACTGGTCAAGGTTTCAAACTCGCTGGGGCGGCCTTCACGCTTGAAGAAGCTGCCGGGGATCTTGCCGGCGGCGTAAGACTTTTCAAGATAATCCACGGTCAGCGGAAAGAAGTCTTGCCCCGCTTTGCCTTCGGTCTTGGCCACCACGGTGGCCAGCACCACCGTGCCGTCGATATCGAGCTTGACTGCACCACTGGCCTGGCGAGCGATTTCGCCGGTTTCCATGGTCACTGTGTTTTGACCCCATTGGAAGGTCTTGGATACTTTTTTAAACATCGTCATTTTGATTTCTCCTGTGAATTTGGGGGATGTTGGCCATCCCACCGAAGCCCAGAGGCCGCAACACAGAACACGATGCCATTCCAGAGTCCGCCCCGCTTGGGGTGCAGCAGGCTTTGGAATGACACAGCTTCGCTTGTGTTTTGCCGTCTCTAACTATTTAAAGGGGCCAGGCTCGAATTAAATTGGTTTAATTTAATTCGAGCCTGGCCCCTTTAAACTTAATTTAATTCGAGCCTAGCCCCTTTAAACTCTTTGACCTTTTTACTTGCGCAGACCCAGCTTGGCGATCAGAGCGATATAGCGATCAGCGTCTTTGCCTTTAAGGTAGTCGAGCAACTTGCGGCGACGGCTTACCATGCGCAGCAAACCGCGACGGCCGTGGTGGTCTTTGGCGTGGGTTTTGAAGTGGGGCATCAATTCATTGATGCGGGCGGTGAGCAGTGCCACCTGAACTTCGGGACTACCGGTGTCACCGGCTTGACGTGCGTTGTCTTTGACAACAGCGGCTTTAACGCTGGATGCGATCATGAGATTTCCTTTGAGGGTAAACAACTTGCGTCAGGCGCTGGAACTGCCCCTGACGTGCGGCTCTGCACGGTGCGCAGGGCTGCGAATTATAGCCCGACGCCTTCGGGTCGCTGCATCTTGCAGGAAGTAGGCTGCTGGGCCTGGTCGGCGCTGATGGTCTTGATCACCCGAAAGCCGTAGCCAGAACCTTCCACATCAAAAGAAACGCCAGGGGCGCCCTGGCGATCCATGACGCCGACAACCAGGCTCTGCTGAAACTGGTGATCAGCCGCACGCATGCTGCCGGTTTGTGCATAAAAAGTGACCCTGGCCCGCTCCAGCTGGGTGGCAACAGCTATGGAATCAATCGTTCCTGCAGCTTCAATGGCCTGCACCAGCGCCTGGACCATGAGCTGCATGCGCATGTGCACGTAGTCGTCTTGAGGCCTGGAAAAACGCTGGCGAAACGCCTGGTAAAACGCAGCACTCTGCGGCGTGACCACGTTGGGCAACCAGTCGGCCACCGCAAGCACCTTACCGATACCCGCCTCACCGATAGCCGCTGGCGCGCCCAAGGCGTTACCGTAAAAGGTGTAGAACTTGCCGTCAAAACCCACGTCCTTGGCCGCTTTGACCAACAGCGTCAAGTCGTTTCCCCAGTTGCCAGTAATGACTGCCTGCGCGCCGCTGGCCTTGATTTTGCTGGCGTAGGGCAAGAAATCTTTGATGCGGCCCACAGGGTGCAACTCCTCGCCGACGATCTGCACATCGGGACGCAGCACGCCGAGCTGGCGTCGTGCCTCGCGACCTACAGCCTGGCCAAAGCTGTAATCCTGGCCGATGATGTAAACGCTTTTCAGCGCTGCGTCGTCTTTCAGCACCGTCATCAGTGCGCTCATGCGCATGTCGGCGTGGGCGTCAAAACGGAAATGCCAAAAACTGCATTTCTCGTTGGTCAAAATCGGATCGACCGCCGAATAGTTCAGGAAAATCACCCGCTTGAGCGGCTCGCGCGCGTTGTGCTTGTTGATGGCATCTATCAAGGCCGCCGCCACGGCCGACGAATTGCCCTGCATGACCACGCGCGCGCCCTGGTCGATGGCCGCCTTGAGCACCGTCAACGCCTCTTCGGATTGGCCTTTGCTGTCGTAGCGTTCCAGTTGCAGCGCACGGCCTTCGGCCAAGCCCGGCAAACGAACACCGCCGCGTGCGTTAACAAGTTCGGTAGCCCACTGCAGGTTACGAAAAACGGCTTCACCGGTGTTGGCAAAAGGACCACTCAGTGCCTCGATCAGCGCGATCTTGATGGGTTCTTGCGCCGCCTGCGCCTGCGCGGAAACACTCAAAATCGAAACCAGCGCCAAGCCTTTCAAGGCACGCAATAACACAGTCACCACAATCAATTTCTCACAACGACGTCAAAGGAGAGGTAGTTTACAGGGTCGGCTCAACGCAGATGGCATCGAGCGGCCAACGCGGTTTGACGTCAAAGGCGTAGTCGCAGTTGGCCTGCTGCTGGCCAGACTGCAGCCGCATGGCCGCGGCCATGGCGATCATGGCACCGTTATCGGTGCACAAATGCAGCTCGGGGTAATGCACGCGCACGCCACGGCGGGCGCATTCGACGTTGAGCTGGCGGCGTAAATCGCGGTTGGCTCCCACCCCACCAGCAACCACCAGACGCTGCAAGCCGGTTTGCTTCAGCGCGGTGAGCGCCTTTTTCACCAGCACTTCCACGATCGCCGCTTGTGTGGATGCCGCCAGATCAGCCAGCGTGGCGTGCGGCAACGCGTCCACCGCGCACTCAAGCGCAGCCGCACATTTGCGGGTTTGCACCATCACCGCCGTTTTCAAACCGGCAAACGAAAAATCCAGATCACCGCTGTGCAGCAAGGGGCGCGGCAACTTGAATGCCTTGGGGTCGCCCTGCTCGGCCAGTTGCCCAAGCGCCGCACCACCCGGATAGGGCAGTCCCAGCATCTTGGCTGATTTGTCAAACGCCTCACCCGCCGCATCGTCAATGGTTTCACCCAGAATTTGGTATTGCCCAACCCCATCGACCCGCATCAGCTGGGTGTGCCCGCCCGACACCAACAGTGCCACAAACGGAAACTGCGGTGTGTCAGCACTTAAAAACGGTGACAACAAATGCCCTTCCAGGTGGTGCACACCGAGCACTGGTTTACCCAGGGCAGCAGCCAGCGCACAAGCCACACCAGCGCCTACCAGCAAGGCACCTGCCAAACCAGGTCCGCGGGTAAACGCCACCACATCCACATCTTGCAAGGTTTTGTCGGCGTCATGTAACACCTCTTGGGTCAGCGGCAAAACACGGCGGATATGGTCGCGACTGGCCAGTTCGGGCACAACGCCGCCATAGGCCTTGTGCATCTCAATCTGGCTGTACAGCGCATGCGCCAGCAGCTGCGGCAAGCCCTGCCCACTGACACGCACCAAGGCCACCCCGGTTTCGTCGCACGAGGATTCAATGCCCAACACCAGTAAGTTTTTTGCCATAGCAGCCTAGTTTAAATGGCCGCGACCTGAGGCAAACAAGCCCAAGCGGGCTGAACTGACAGCACTAATTGGCTGGTTTGGCAGCGGTATCAGGACAGCGTCACATCTTCGTAAACATCGTCCAGCGTGAGCGTGAGCGCCAAGCCAGGGCAAGCCAAGTCCAGCGTGCCGCTGTCCTGCAGGTCGCTTACCAGCCATTGTCCGGCCGCATCGCGCTGATGCCATTGCACCGAGCGCTTCTCTTGCGACACCAGCAGGTAGTGCTGCAAGCTGGGCAACTTGCGGTAGGCATGCAATTTTTCGCGCCGGTCAATGGCTTCGGTGGACGGTGACAACACTTCAACCAACAAGCAGGGCTGCGACTTGAACAGGGGTTGGTTGTCAGCCGGGTCGCAGCTGACCAACACATCGGGGTAATAAAAAGTGTCGCTGCTCTCAATGCGCAGTTTCATGTCGCTGATGAACACCCCACAGGCCTTGCCACGGCTGGCCGCGCGCAGGTGAAAGGCAATATTCAGGCTGATGCGGTTGTGTTTTTCCCCCGCACCCGCCATGGCATACACCTCGCCGGCCAGATATTCATGACGGATGTCACTCTGCAATTCGCCTTGCAGGTAGTCATCGACCGAGATCACATGTTGTTTAATGGCTAAGTTCATTGTCTAGACTCCAAGTTTCAGTGCAGGCATGCCAATCCAGTGATTGCGCCGTTAGATGCTATCAGGCCGCACAAAGCCCAAGCCAAGCAAGTAAGAATGAATCGCCGCTTGCGACACTTCCACCAGCGCGTACGAATCTGGTGCCAGTATCCAGGTGTGAACCAAACCCGTCATCATCGCCTGCAAGCCCTGTGCCGCCACCGCAACCGGCACACGCAACAGCACACCATGGTGGGTTGAGGCGTCTTGCAAGCTGCGCTTGATTTCGCGTGTGGCGTCGGCACAAGACGCTGCATAACGGGCTTTCACCGTTAACAACTCATCCACGTACTCCACTTTGAGCGTGGCAATCTCAAAAATGGCGCGAATGCGTGGGTCGCTGGCGATGCTGCGCATGGAAAACAACAACGCGCCCTCAAGCTCATGCAGCGGGTCTTGGCCGGCAACGTGCCCGATTTGCTGCAATGCCTGCTCCATGGGCAGAACAGCACTTTCCATCATCGCGTCAAAAAGATCAGCCTTGTTGGCGAAATGCCAATAAATGGCACCCCGACTCACCCCGGCGCGCTGCGCAATGTCTTGCAGCGAGGTGCGTGAAACACCTTTTTCTGCAAACACCCGTATCGCAGCCTCCAGCAATTGCTGGCGGGTTGCTTGTGCCTCTTGTTTGGTTCGACGTGCCATGCGGATGGTTTGAAATTTGAAATTTGAAAGGTTAATTAATATACATTCATGATTGTATGTATACTTCGGCAAAAATCAAAGTTAGTTTAATTTCATTCGTTACGCCAACCCTTTTCCACTCTGATTGCCCTGCTAAGGGATGCAGAAATTACAAATAGCCCTTTTCCGGCGGCACTGACGGGCGCATTGCGTCGTTTCAATCCACTTGTTTAGCAGAGCTAAACGGCGCGTCTTGCGCCTAGCACTG
>PFKL01000005.1:3636-4071 GCA_002784245.1 Comamonadaceae bacterium CG_4_10_14_3_um_filter_60_75 | reverse complement strand
AACCACCAGTTCCGAGCCAGCACGCGCAGCCTCTTGCAAAAGCTTGCCAGCCTGCGCCACGTTGGCCTGGACGTCGGCTGAGGACACCATCTGAATGGCGGCAATTTTCATGGTTTGGACTCCTTGGGTGGGAGGGTGGCAGACGGAACTTTGGTTACCTGCGGGTCAGCCCAGCTGCCATCGACGTGGAATTCCTGTGTGGCCGAGTCGATCAGCGGCCGCCGCAACACCCACTGCGCCAGAAAAGTCCCCAAACCCACAGCCGGGTTGATCACGGTGGCCAGCAGTGAGGCGGTACCGGCGTTGATCTCGGGCACCACCACCACCTTGAGATCCTGCGTTTCATCGGCAATATTGGCCTGCCCCTCCATCAGCACGGCGGCGTTGACGCCTTTCATTTGCAGGTTGTTGGTACGCGCAATGCCCTTGTCGACG
>PFKL01000005.1:0-3606 GCA_002784245.1 Comamonadaceae bacterium CG_4_10_14_3_um_filter_60_75 | reverse complement strand
AAATCCAGCGTCAGCCGCCTGGGCAAGGCTTGCAGACTGAGCACGCCGAGCAACTTGGCCAGCCCTGGGTCAGCCTTGAGAAACTGGCCTGAGGCCACATCCACAGTAAACGCACCGCCCAGCGATGGATAGTCTGGCTTCAAGGGCGAGCCGATCCACGCCGCCTGACCCTCAATCTTGCCGCTGGCTTGGCGCACCACGCCCGGCATACCAAAGCGCTCGAGCAACTTGCCGCCGTCGTTCATGTCGAGTTTGAAGTTCACCACCGTGCGCCTTGGCAGCGCTGTGCCGGTAGCTACCGCAGCAGACGACTGCGCCTGTGCGTTGATGCGCGCCCAGTTGCCGCTGGCGGTGAGCCTGGCCTCGGGCACAACCAGGTTAAGCTTGTTCAAACGCCACTCGCGCACGCCGCCTGCGCTCTGCGCTGCACGGTTGATGGCTTCCATCTCCAGGCGGCCGAGCTGCTTGCCACGCAATTCGAACGCGTCGACGACCACATCCAAGGCCGGCATGCTGGCTGGCTGCGCGTCCAGCAGCGACTCCACTTCGCTTGCCGTGCCGGGTGCCAGCGTCAGGCGCGCCAGGCGCGCATAAACCCGCCCGGCACCGGTGGTATCCAATGCCTGGCGGTACTCCAGGTAGCCGTTGAGTTCGGTGGCATCGACATTGGCTCGCCACAGCGTTGCGTCCCGGTCCGCACCGGCGACCAGGCGGTTGAACTGACGTTCACCAAAGACCAGACTGTCGGCCCGCAGCGCCAGCGTGGTCGGCAAATAATCAGTCCCAGAGTTCGCCCGTGCGCCGGTTGCCAACGCCTCCAGTCCCAGCTGCGACATCACGCTGGTCCAGGCATCCACATCAAGCCGCGCGACGTTCAGGTTGGCATTCACCCCCTGCGCCGGCAGCGCCAACGACCCCAGCGTACCAGCGCCGACGCTGATCGAGCCGCGCAGGACACGCGCCACCGGCCGCGCGGTATCACGTTCATACACCACCTGCGCCAGCCGGTCCAGCGACAGGCTCAACCGGTCCTGCCCACGTGCCAGCGCCGTGCTGCCCGACGCGAGCACCGCCTCCGGCAAGCCCCACTGCAGACGCAGCGGCAAAGTGCCAGACAGCTCCTTGCCCAGCGGCTCTGGCAGGGTTGAGGCCATCCCCTGCAAACTGCTGGTCACCAGCAGTTCGGGTGCACCCAGACGCAGGCCCAGGACTGCGCTGTAGGTGGCGCCGCCTTCCATATAGCGCGCCAGGCGCGCCACAAAGCCCAGCTCAGACGCCTGACGCAGACCATCGGCGCTGGCCTGACCGGCGATGCGAATCGTCGGGGTGCCGCGCGCTGTTGCCACAGCGCCAGGGGCAAACAGCAAGCCGCCTTCAAGCCGGGCCTCGCCGCCAAGCAAACGCCCTTGCACGCCGGTCAGCATCACGCCCTCGTCGGTGTAGCTCACCAAACCTTTGGCGCGCGCCAACCAGGGCACAGTTGGTGCGAACTGAAAATCATTGTTGACCAGGCGTACGCTGCCCTGCACCGTCGTCTTGGCCAGATCGGCAATAGGCAAGGTCAGCTTGAGCGTGTAGTCGGCCAATCCGGCGCCTTTGGCCTGGGCCAAGGCTTGCGCCGTGCGTTCGTTCAGGGGCGACATCTGTACCGTCCTGAGCGCCTCGGCCAGTGGCCCCTTGAAGTCAGCGTCCACCCGCACGGTGGTGTGGCGCAGGTCGGCAATCGACGCCTGCGCGCGCGTCACCTGCAACGCACTGGCCGCGCCAAGGCTGGCGTGCGCCACTTTCACCTGCAATTGGGTGCCGTCAATGACCACCTCGCCACTGATGTCGTCCAGCGTCGGCCACGGCGGCTCACCCGCGGGCTGCAAGGAGCGCGGCACGAAAGCCAGCTTGGCCTGGCTGACTGGCACGGTGATGCGAAACACCCCCTGGCGCGGGGCCACCTGCGGCAACTGGTCCAGCGGGCCCTTGACGACAAAACTGACGTTGCTGGCCATGCCCGCGACGATCGCCTCGCGCACGTAATCGCGCGCTGCGCTGTCGATCACCAGCGGCAGGTAACGGTGCACCTGACGCGCGTCAGCACGCGTCAGTGTGGCCTGCAAATCCAGCTCGCCCGGAAACCGGCTGCGCGTGGCCGTGCGCAGCGGGTCACTGGTACGCCATTTGACGCTGGCCTGGCCCTGCGCATCGGCGTTGGCAAAGCGCACGTCAGTCAGTTTCACCTGCCAATCGTCACCACGGTGCTGCCAGCTGGCCTGCGCCGACAACTGGTCCAGCGCGACGCGCCCCTCCTGCAACACAGTCGGCAAGTCGACGCTACCACCGGCCATCGACAGCCGCGCGCGGCCGGCGTTCTGGTCCAGATCAAAGTCCACGTCGAGCGCACGTACGCCTGGCGTACCGCGCACGGCGGCCACCTCCAGCTGACGCAACTGACCCTGCACCGAATACCGTGTTGGCGCCGCCAGCGGCCCCTGCCAGCTGGCCGACACGCTGTCGATGCGACCTTTGGGGCCGTAATCGAGCAAGGGCTGGCGCCACTGCGGCTGCAGCGGTACCCGGTCGGCAATTTGCGCCAGCGCCGTCAGGTCAAGCAAGTCGGCCTTGAACTCGCCGCGCGGCGCCTGGCCCGGGGCCGCCAGCGCCAGGTAGCGCAGGTTGCCACCGGGCCAGTGCAGGCCTTCACGGGTGTCAAAGGCCAAGCCTTGCGTTGAAAATTCAAAACCACCGTCCAGCAGCTGCAGGCCCAAGCGCCCCTGAACGCGCTGCAACGCCAACTCCTGCAACGCCGGCGCAAGCTTGACCGTGACCTCCGACAGCGCCACGTCGGCGGTCGCGCCGCTAACGCTGCCCTGGCGCACATCCGCCCAGGCACGCACGGCGCCCACGCCCTGGTTCAGATCCATCCCCAAACTGGCAAAACGCTGCAACTGGGACACGTCGACGCGGTCAAAGGCGGCAAACAGCTGGCCGTCCCATGTCTGCCAGCGCCCAGCCTGGCGCTCAAGCAAGGGCTGGATTAAGCGCCCACGCAGGCTGAAACGCTCGCCCCACTCGGCAGGCGGCGTGGCGTCCAGGCGCATGTCGTGGTGCCGTGCGGTGTTGCGCAGTACCACGTCGACGCCCTGCAAAACGATCGGCGGCGCGGCGCGCACCTCATCGGTCCAGCGCAACTCGCCGTTGGCGATCACCATCTCAAGCTGCGAAAAAAACCAGTTCAACGCCGGTGCGCTCGACCCAGCCGCCCCAGCAAAGTCGATTCCGGCGACGGTGATCCGGCCGTCGGCGTGGCGGCGCACGTCCAGCGTCGGCTGGTCAAGGTAAATCTGCTCAAAACCCAAGTGCCACAGCGAACGCGGCGACACCGACACCAGCACCCGCGCCAAACTCAGAGCGACCCGCCCCTGCGCGTCAGCCAGTTCCACGTTGGACAACTCGAACGACGGCACAAAGCCGTTTGAGCGTGCCACCACCGCACCGATGCGCACCGGTACCCCCAGCGCCAGCGTGGCGCGCGCCTGCAGCTGCGGGCGAAATTCGCCGATTCGCGGCACAATCAACCAGTGAAGCGTTCCCCAGCCTGCGGCAAACAGCAGCCAG
>PFKL01000222.1 GCA_002784245.1 Comamonadaceae bacterium CG_4_10_14_3_um_filter_60_75 | reverse complement strand
TGGAGGCCAGCGTCATCGACAGAATGACGATTTCATCTTTGGGTGACTTGGTGGCGCGCTCGAGCCACTGCGTCATCAGGCCATCGTGCACCTGCGCCCAGCTGTAACCCACGGCGATACAGATTAGCAGCAACACCAACAGCGAACGGTGCCCGGAGCGGCCGTTGTCTTCCTTGAACAACAGGGCCTCGGGCGGCAAGGCGGGGGCCATTTTTGGCTTGAAGATGGCGACCAAAACGACAAAACTCAGATAAAGCGCCACCGTCAGCAAACCCGGAACCAGTGCGCCCGAATACATGTCGCCTACTGAGCGGCCCAACTGGTCGGCCAGCACGATGAGCACCAGCGACGGCGGAATGGCCTGCGCCAGCGTGCCCGACGCGGTAATCGCCCCGGTGGCCAGCGTGCGGCTGTAGCCGTAGCGAAGCATGACGGGCAGTGAAATCAAACCCATCGAGATCACCGCAGCTGCCACGACACCGGTCGTGGCCGCCAGCAGTGCGCCTACAAGAATCACCGCCACCGCCACGCCGCCGCGCACCGGGCCAAACACCTGCCCCACGGTTTCCAGCAAATCTTCGGCCATACCGGAGCGTTCCAGAATA
The DNA here is from genome assembly GCA_002784245.1 of Comamonadaceae bacterium CG_4_10_14_3_um_filter_60_75. GTDB lineage: Bacteria > Pseudomonadota > Gammaproteobacteria > Burkholderiales > Burkholderiaceae_C > Rhodoferax. Next base: position 2,987 of record PFKL01000222.1, on the reverse strand, counting down.
ATCCCCATGAAAGTAAAGAAGGGAATGGCCAGCAAGGTGTCGTTTTGCATGATGCCAAAAATCCGCAGCGGCAGCGCCTGGAACATGGCCGCCGGGAAGATGCCCGCTTCAATCCCGATGAACCCCAAGCCCAGACCCGTGGCCGCCAGGCCAAAGGCCACAGGAAAGCCGGTGAGCAAAATCGCAAACAGCGCGATGAACATCAGAGGCACAAATTGCTGTGCCAGAAAAGTGGTTTGCATTTATTTGGCTCCTGCGAGGTCTTTGGCCAACTGCGCTTCAAGCGCTTCGGCATTTTTCTGGTCGTCGGACTTGGCATCTTCACCGCTGAGCACATCGTGGCCCACGCCCCGCAGGAAAGCCACGCGCTTGATCAGCTCGGATGTTGACTGCATCAGCAGCAGCGCAAAACCGGCAGGGATCAGAAAATAAACCGGCCAGCGAATCAGTCCACCGGCGTTTTGCGACATTTCGCCGCTGAGGTAGGCTTGCAAAAAGAAAGCCCAGCCGAGGTTGATGCTGATGCTGCAAAACGGCACCAGCACCAGCACAATACCAATAATGTCAATCCAGTTGCGGGTGCGCGCTGACAGCTTGGTGGCAATAAAGTCAATGCGCACGTGCGAGTTGCGCAAAAAGCCGTAACCCGCCCCGAGCAAAAATACCGCCGCAAACAAATACCACTGAATTTCAAGCAGGCTGTTGGAACCGATGTTGAAGATCTTGCGCACCAGCGCATTGCCGGCGCTGATGAGGGTCGTGGCCAGAATCAGCCACATGGTGAATCTGCCGATACCGGTGGTGATCTTGTCGATCAGCCGGGACAGCGCGAGCAAAGGGGTCATGGTGTCTCCATCGTTTGAGTTTTACGCACTTTGGCCACGGTAGTGACGCTGTGCGGTTTTGGGGTCGCCGCAGTTTAGCGGCACGGGGCCAACGAATACCTGAAGAATTTTAGGGGCAATATTGAATTTATTTCCCTTGGAGACGCTCGCGCATGCGCTAGGGCTTGCTCTGCGCAAAGTGCCACCAGGGCAAGACGCGGCGCAGCGACAGCACCTGGCCGCTGGCCACGGGGGTGTAGCCAGCGATGGTGCTCACTGCTGCCTGCCAGGCAGTTGTTTGCAGCAACTCGCGCAGTTGCACCACGCCCGGTTGCGTCAGCGCCGACTTCAAGCACACCAGGTGGTAGCGCTCTGTCAATAACGGCACAAAGTCCAGTCCAGCCAGGTGCGCTGCTGCGGCAATGCCCAGACCCGCATCGCATTGCCCACAGGCCACCGCCTGCGCCACCGCCGCATGCGACGGCTCCAGGTGTGGGTAGCCGTTGATCTGGTCGCCGCGCAGGCCCAACTGGTCAAGCAACTCGTCAAGCACCACGCGCGTGCCGCTGCCCAGCGCCCGGTTGGCAAAGCGCGCTTGCGTGCGCGCCACGTCTTGCAGCGAGTGCAATCCCTGCGGGTTGCCCGGGGCGACCATCAGCCCCTGGCTGCGCGTGGCAAAGCTGATCAGTTTGTGCATGCCCGGTTTGAGCAGCGGCTTGTAGGTGCGCTCACTGCGGGTTTTGCGGCCGGCATCCTGCAACGTGTGAAAACCTGCCAGGATGCAGCGCCCTTCATTGAGCGCGCGAATGGCGTCGACGCTGCCGGTGAAGCGCACGTCCAGGTGCAGACGCTGCGTATCATCCGAACCACGCAGCGCGAACTCGCGTAGCGCCGAGATGGCCTCGTCGTGGCTGGCGTACAGCGTGAGCACATGCACGGAGTCATCAAAGGCCTGCGCAAAACTGCGCTCCAGTTCACTGCGCAAGGCTTCAATTTGTGGTGCTAACCGTGCCTGCGCCTGGCGCTCGGCCCACATCAGCTTGGTGCCAAAGTCGGTCAACCGGGCCGATTGGCCTTTTTCCCAGACCAGCAGTTCGTTGCCGAGTTCTTTTTCCCAACGTTTGAGCTCGCCCCAGACATGGCGGTAGCTCAGGTCCAGGGCGCGCGCGCCGCCCGAGATGGAGCCTTGGCTGCTCACGGCTTGAAGCAAGTCAATCAAGGGGTTGCGTACCGAGGCCGGAGTGGCATCGCGCGACAAGGTGTAGTGAAGTTGGAGCCTATGCACAGTGGTTCATATCGTCAGGGATTGATTCGGTGGCTACGATACAGCATCTTGTTTTGGCCACCCGCATGACGACTTTTTCTGACAGTGCCGCCACTGCGCTGAACCTCATCACCTCACTGGATGCCGGCCTGCTCACCATTGTGGGCCGCTCGCTGTCGGTCAGCGCCAGCGCCAGTGCCATCGCCTGCGCGCTGGGCTTGGTGCTGGGGGCCTGGCTGGGTGTGGCGCGTTTTGCCGGACGCGGTGTGGCGCTGACCGTGCTCAATACCTTTCTGGCCGTGCCTTCGGTGGTGGTGGGGCTGGTGATTTACCTGCTGCTGTCGCGCACCGGGCCGCTGGGGTATTTGGGCTGGTTGTTCAGCTTCAAGGCCATGGTGCTGGCGCAGGCGGTGCTGGTGTTGCCGGTGGTCACAGCGCTGACGCGCCAAGCGGTGGAAGATGCGCAAAGCCTGCATGGCGAGCAACTGCAGTCGCTTGGCGCCCCCCCCCTGCTGCGCAGCTTGCTGCTGGCGTGGGACGAGCGTTACGCGCTGCTGACGGTGATGATTGCCAGCTTTGGTCGCGCCGTGTCCGAGGTGGGCGCGGTGATGATTGTGGGTGGCAACATCGACGGCTTCACGCGCGTGATGACCACGGCCATTGCGCTGGAAACCAGCAAGGGCGACTTGCCACTGGCGCTGGGTCTGGGCTTGATTTTGCTGAGTGTGGTGCTGGCCCTGAATGCGTTGATTGCCCTGTTGCGGCGCTGGCGCGAAACACGTGAAGCGGGTGCGCCGTCTGCCGCGCTGTTGGCGGTGTCGGTGTGAGGGCGCTGGAGGCGGCAGTGGGGGAAGTGACCTTGCCTTTGTTTGCTGTGGAGGAGATGAGCGTGCAGTTTG
>PFKL01000136.1 GCA_002784245.1 Comamonadaceae bacterium CG_4_10_14_3_um_filter_60_75 | reverse complement strand
GGGTGCCGAGTGCCAGGTACCGGTCAGGTGTCACTCGTGAGGAAAACAGGGTGAATCGGTAGCCAGGTTCAATTTATCATCGGCGCATGAGCACCGCCATCCTGACCCTTCAGACCACGCCGCTGCGCCAAGATGCCCAGGTAATTGCCTTGGTGGGGCTGGCGCACGCGGCATCGCACTTTGGCCACTTGTTGCTGCCGCCCTTGTTTCCGGTGTTCATGACCGAGTTTGGTTTGAGTTTTTCGCAGCTTGGCGCGTTGATGAGCGTATTTTTTGTCGTCTCGGGGCTGGGGCAGGCGTCGTCAGGTTTTGTCGTCGACAAGCTCGGTGCCCGGCCCTTGCTGTTTGCTGCGCTTGCGCTGTTCGTGCTGGCCAGTGTGCTGGCGTCGATGGTGACTGGCTACAGCGGGTTGCTGGCGGTGGCGGCGTTGGCGGGGCTGGCCAATGCCACGTTTCATCCGGTTGATTTCACCATTCTGAATCAGCGCGTTTCCGCGCCCCGGCTCGGGCACGCGTTCAGCACACACGGCCTGACCGGCAATCTGGGCTGGGCCGCTGCACCGGTGTTTTTTGCCACTGTCACAGCCTTGAGCCACTGGCGCATGGCGTATCTGGCCGCTGCGGGTTTGTACGTGGCGGTGCTGGCATTGCTGTTTATCAACCGTGACAAGCTCAGCACGCAGGTGGCCACGCGGCACCCCGGCGCGCCGGTGGAACACAGCATGGCGTTCATGAAGTTGCCCGTCGTGTGGTGGTGTTTTGCGTTCTTTTTGCTCTCAACCATGACGCTGGCGGTGGTACAGAGTTTTTCCGTCTCGATCCTGAAAGTCTTGTATGGCGTCTCTTTTGAATCCGCCACCCTGACGCTGACCGCCTACATGCTGTGTGGCGCCTTGGGCATGTTTGTTGGTGGGTTTGTGGCGGCCCATTCGCGCCACAGCGACTGGGTTGTGGCCATCTGCATGGCCGCGGCGGCGCTGTTGCTGGCCTTGTGTGCTTCAGGCTGGTTTGGCGCTGGTTTGACCATGACGGTGCTGGCGGCCACCGGCTTTGCCATCGGTGTTGGCGGGCCTTCGCGCGACATGATGATCAAGCGGGCCACACCCAAAGGCGCCACCGGGCGCGTTTATGGCCTGGTGTATTCGGGGCTTGATACCGGTTTTGCCATCTCGCCGCTGATTTTTGGCGCGTTCATGGACCGCGGCTGGTACGCGGCGACCTTGCTGGGCGCCGCGCTGGTGTTGTTGCTTAGCGTCGTCGCCGCGCTGGGCGTTGGCCAGCGCAGTGCTTGATTTCACTGCGGTCTGACACACAATTGCACTATGAAACCTCAACCCCTTCCACAAATCGCGGGTCACCTGTTGGTGCAATGCCTGATCGAACAGGGCGTCACCCATGTCTTTGGCGTGCCGGGCGAAAGCTATCTGGCAGCGCTGGATGGCTTTTACCAGTACCGTGAGCAGATCACCTTCATTACCAACCGGCAAGAGGGCGGCGCTGCGTTCATGGCCGAGGCGCATGGCAAGCTCACCCGGCGCCCGGGCGTGTGCTTTGTCACCCGCGGACCCGGCGCGACTAACGCGTCCATCGGCTTGCATACTGCTTACCAGGACAGTACACCGATGGTGCTGTTGGTGGGCGACGTGGCCAGCGACACGCGCGACCGCGAGGCGTTCCAGGAGCTCAATTACCTCAGTTTTTTTGGCCCGAGTACCAAGGGCCTGGCCAAGCTGGTCGAGCGCGTTGACAACGCGTCGCGCCTGCCTGAATACGTGGCACGGGCCTTTGCTACCGCCATCAACGGCCGTCCCGGTCCGGTGGTGCTGGTGCTGCCCGAGGACATGCTCGCCAGTGTGGTGGCGCCGTTGTCGGGGCGCGCGCTGGCGCCGCAGGCGTTGCCAAAGGTACGCGCTGTTGAGTCGCATATTGGCCGCTACGCGCTGTCAGAAATGCGTGAACTGCTCCTGAAAGCAAAGCAGCCACTGGTTATCGCCGGCGGCTCGGGCTGGTCGCCCGAGGCGGCGCAGGCGCTACAGCGTTTTGCCGAGAAGTGGCACTTGCCGGTGGCTAACACGTTTCGCTTTCAGGACACGTTTGACAACCACCATCCGCTGTACGCTGGCGACCTTGGTTTGGGCATCAGCCCCAAACTGGCCGGGCGCATTGGCGCGGCGGATCTGATTTTGGCGCTGGGCGTGCGTCTGGGCGAGATCACCACCAACGGCTACACACTGATCGACGCGCCCCAACCGGCGCAGGCGCTGGTGCATATTCATCCCAGCGCCGAGGAGCTCAATCGCGTGTTTCAGGCCAGTATGGCCATTCAAGCCACCATGCCCGCTGCGGCGCAGGCCCTGTTGACGCTGGAACCTGCGTCAACAGGTGTGCCTTGGGAGGGCTGGGTCAGCGCCTGCCAAAGCGAATACCAGGCCAATTTGCAGCCGACGCAGATCAAACGCCTGTCTGTCGATACCGAACGCGGCACCACCCAGTTGCCGCAGGTGATTGCCACCTTGCAGCAGCATTTGCCGGCAGATGCGGTGCTGACCAATGGCGCGGGCAATTACGCCAGTTGGCTGCACCGGTTTTACCGTTACCACGGGCTGGCCAAGGGCCACAAGACCCAGCTGGCACCGACCAATGGCGCGATGGGGTATGGCGTGCCCGCTGGCGTTGCCGCGGCGCTCGTCACCGGGCGTACCGTGTTGACTATCACCGGTGACGGCGACTTTTTGATGAACGGGCAAGAGCTCGCCACTGCCGTGCAATACGGCGCCAAGACCATCATCCTGTTGCTCAACAACGGCATGTTCGGCACCATCCGCATGCACCAGGAGCGTGAATACCCGCAGCATGAAAGTGGCTCAGCGCTGCGCAATCCTGACTTTTGCGCCTTGGCCAAGGCCTATGGCTATGCCGGTGTGCGCATCAACCGCGCGGACCAGTTCGAGGCTGAATTGATCGCTGCACTGGCACGGCCACAGGGCACGCTGATCGAGCTGATGCAGGAGCCGCAAGCCATCACCACGCGCGCCAGCCTGGACGACATCAACCAGGCGGCGATGGCTCGGCTGCTTGATCGGCGGTAAATCGGTGCTATCTGGGCGTTGCCCTCAGCTTTCCAAGCCCTAACAAAATTCGCGCCCGGTGGTTGGTGGCGGTGCGAAACCCATTGGCATTGGCCCTGATGCACTGGGCTCGACTTGTCTTCAGTCTGCGCTGATTCAAGGTCCGAAATTGCGGCAAAGGCGCTCAGCGCCCACGCATGAACAGCGCGTCGAGTTCACGCACGCTAATCTGCCGCCAGGTGGGACGGCCGTGGTTGCATTGGTCGCTGCGCTCGGTGGCCTCCATCTGGCGCAGCAGGGCGTTCATTTCTTCAATTGTCAAACGCCGGTTGGCGCGCACCGAGCCGTGGCAGGCCAGGGTGCCCAGCAGCTCGTTGTGGGCGCGGGCAATCACGGTGCTGGCATCGTGCTGGGCCAACTCAGTCAGCACGCTGCGCGCCAGTTCCACCGCGTCGCCTTGCGCCAGTGTGGTCGGCACCGCGCGCACCGCCAGGGTTTTGGCAGAAAACGGGGTGATTTCCAGGCCCAGGGTTTCCAGTGTTGCCCCATG
>PFKL01000095.1 GCA_002784245.1 Comamonadaceae bacterium CG_4_10_14_3_um_filter_60_75 | reverse complement strand
ATCTTGCAAGCAGCTTTTACTACTTGCTTTCTTGCACTTCGCAGTGATCAGCGAAGCCTCGTATTCTAGCACGCTTTTTGGCGTTCTTCTAAAAACACTTTTGGATCTCTTCAAGTCTTTCGGACCCGATCGATCTCATCGTTATCTGTCGAGCCTTGGATTATGACATATTTTTTCGAGGTTTTTTAAAAATATCGACTGCACCAAAAAAAGACCTCTCCTAAAGTCGGTAGCGATCTGTGATGGATCGAAGCTTCATCACCAAGGCGGACGCGATCCCGGCTGGAGGCAAAACTTCATCCACAGCGCCGTGCGCTATCGCTTCACGGGGCATACCAAACACAATACAAGACGCTTCATCTTGAGCATAGTTGTAGCTCCCCGCTTCTTTCATCTCTTTCATCGCTCTAGCGCCATCATTGCCCATCCCCGTCAGCATAATGCCAAAGGCGTTAGGTCCAACCACTTTCGCCGCCGACTTAAACAAAACCTCGACAGAGGGCTTATGCCGATTGACTGGCTCTCCATCCCCGACTAACGCCACATAGTTGGCACCACTGCGATCGACTCTGAATTGCAGCCCACCCGGTGCGATATAAACATGACCAGGCAAAATCCGCTCACCGTTGCTGGCTTCGCGCACAGCCAATTGGCACAATCCATCCAAACGGCCCGCAAATGACGTTGTAAATCCTGGGGGCATGTGCTGAGTGATCAGCACCGCTGGAAAATCCGCCGGTAAGCTCACAAGCAGTTCCTTGATTGCCTCCGTCCCCCCCGTGGAAGCGCCAATAAAAACCAGCTTTTCAGAGGCGACACCGGTTAGCGCCACCCGACGCAGGTCATCTACGCTCGACTTACCGACAGGCGCTTCACCGCCACCCTTCACAGCAGACAGCAAACGCCTAACGTTTGCCTTGGAAGCGATACGGATTTTTTCGACAATTTCGGTCGACAACACACTCAACCCGTCAGCAACACCTATCCGGGGCTTCGACACGAAATCAACGGCCCCAAGCTCAAGCGCCTTCAGGGTGATCTCGGCTCCATGCGCTGTCAAGGTTGAGATCATGACGACCGGCATCGGCCGTAACCGCATGAGTCGAGACAAAAAATCAAGGCCATCCATACGCGGCATCTCAACATCCAGGGTAATCACATCTGGATTAAGCGAACGGATCATCTCACGAGCAATTAAGGGATCGTTAGCCGCGCCTACGCACACCATGTCAGGCTGACGGTTAATGATCTCCGACAAAATCCCCCGAACCAGAGCAGAGTCATCGACTACTACAACTCGAATCTTTTCCACAAAGGATCTTTCTTCAAAACAGGTCGATAGAACCACCTGCGGTCGACCTTACGACGGATACTACGTTGCCTTTACGCTCCTCAACCGCCAATGACTCCGGATGGGCATGCGCAAGCCGCTTGACCAGTGCTTTGCCAGACACCGGGAAAAAACAAACTTTTCGCGGATGGATGTCCAAAACATCTTGGGACACCACGGGAATCCGCTCGGTCGACAAATATTCCAAGACAAATTTGGTGTTGCGTTCGCCAACATTCATCGACGTAAACCCAGCCATCACTTGAGCACCACCAAACACCTTGGCTTGCATGGTCTCACGCCTAGCACCACACTTCAACAACTTATTGATGAGAAGTTCCATGGCATACGAGCCATAGCGACCACCGCCTTCCCCGCCCTCCCCATCTGGCAGCATGAAATGATTCATTCCTCCCGCTCGCGCCCTCCCGTCCCAAATACAAGCAGCGATACACGAACCGAGCACTGTCATCACCATCATGTCTTCTGATGAGACAAAATATTCGCCAGGCAGAACCTTTACTGCGTCATATTGAAAGTGGTGGTCACTGTAGAAAAAAGAGGCCTCACCCGGCCCTCGTGGCATCGACTTCAGTTCAGCAAGTCGGGACACTCGTCCACCCGAAACGCCATGGCGCTGCGGCGATGAAAAACTGCTAGCACCACCAGGCAAGGTAACATTCATAAGAATTTAAATGATATCGACGCATACAGATAAAAAAATTATGAATCAAACCCGCTCATAAACTGTTTTTCCTCTCAACAAAAACAAATCACGTGATTCATTAAAGTTCTCAGCATGCCCAACGAACAGCAAGCCACCAGGCACCATGACTCTGTGAATTCGTTCAAGAACCTGGCGCTGAGTAGCATTATCAAAATAAATCATGACATTTCGGCAAAAAACAATATTAAAATAATTATCAAAAGGCCAGGAATTGGCTATAAGATTAACAACCATAAATTCCACGTGCCGCCGAACTTCAGGTTTAATTCTGACCATTCCAGAGTTTTGCCCCTTACCACGGAGAAAGAACTTGCGTAACTGACTATCGCTAATGTTCTTCAAACTATCAAGACGATAAATGCCTTGCGCAGCCGTTGATAAAACCTTCGAATCAATATCACTGGCGGTAAGTTTAAAACTTGCATTGGAACCTAATGTCTCAAGCATTGTTATCAGAATTGAGTAAGGTTCTTCCCCAGTTGAGGCAGCACAACACCATAGATTCAACTGATTTATACTTTTCTGTGATAACAAATGATCGCGAAGAATCTGAAAATGATGAAGTTCCCGAAAAAATGAAGTCAGATTAGTAGTCAAGGCATTAATAAATTCTTGCCACTCCGGGCCCTCAGTTGATTCAAGCCAGTTCAAATAATCGTTAAAAGTCTGATGGCCCGTTTCCCTCAACCGCCGCGACAACCTGCTATAGACCATGGCGTGCTTGCCGTCATGCAGACTGATCCCCGCTCGACGATAGATCATTCGCTGAACCCTATTAAAATCAGTGTCTACCCATACGAATTCTTTCGACTGAATATCAGGAACAATGGGCTCTTTTATGGCTGACATCTGACCGCATTCTCAATGATATTCATGCAGTCAGATATCCGAAATCAAACCCATATCATTACCAGACATCAGTTTCTCAATATCAAGCAATATCAGCATACGATCACTCAGGGCCCCAAGTCCAATAATAGATTCCGGATCAATAATACTTTCGATATCTGGTGCTGTTCTGATTTGATCGACATCCAGTCCCATCACATCACTTACAGAATCGACAACAATACCTACAATCCGTTGATGCAGATTAAGAACAATCACTACCGTAAAAGAATCATAATTTACAATAGGGCAATTGAACTTCAAACGCATATCAACAATTGGAACAATCGTTCCTCTAAGATTGATTACACCTTTGACAAAAGATGGTGCATTTGCGATGCGTGTCGGTGGTTCGTAGCCACGAATTTCTTGAACCTTGAGTATGTCAATACCATATTCTTCTGTACCAATCCGAAACGTTAAATACTCAGCCATACTCTTGGCTTCAATATTATTTTGTTTTTCAACAGTACTTAAAGCATTCATTTGATTCCTTCGCATGCAAACTAGTGACGAGACCGACGAACCAGTGCGCCAGTATCCAGAATCAATGCCACTTTTCCGTCACCGAGAATAGTTGCTCCGGAAACATTGGGAACCTTTTTGTAGTTTGATTCGAGATTCTTGACTACGACTTGCTGTTGACCTAACAACTCGTCGACCAGCAACACGGCACGGCTCCCATCAGCCTCAATCACAACCATCATGTCGCTGGTCTTTTCGGTATCGAACCGGGGTACCAGAAACACCTTTTCGAGTTCAATAACGGGCATGTATTCGTCACGAACCTTGACCAAGCGGGAATCCTGGCCAACCGTACTAACCGCGTTGGAGCGCACCTGAAACGATTCAACAACCGACGACAAAGGCAGTATGTAAACCTCATTGCCAACACCGACCGACATGCCATCCATGATGGCCAGTGTCAATGGCAAGCGCACAGACACTTTCATCCCGTAACCCTCAACAGATTCAATTTCAACGGTGCCATTGAGCGAGGTGATGTTGCGCTTGACGACATCCATGCCGACTCCTCGACCCGAAACATCGGTCACCACCTCAGCGGTCGAGAAACCTGGCGCAAAAATCAGTTGCCAGACCTCAGCATCAGACAACTGGTCAGAAACATCCATGCCACGTTCACGCGCTTTGGCCAGAATCTTTTCACGCGACATCCCCTTGCCATCATCTCGCACCTCGATCACGATAGAGCCGCCCTGGTGCGCGGCTGACAAAGTGATCGTACCTGTTTCGGGTTTGCCGGCACGAATCCGGTCCTCTGGCATCTCAATGCCGTGATCACAGCTGTTGCGAACCAGATGCGTAAGGGGATCGGTGATTTTTTCAACCAGACCTTTGTCCAACTCAGTCGCTTCACCCTGGGTCACAAAGTCCACCTTCTTGCCAAGCTTGTTAGCGAGATCGCGCAACATCCGCGGAAACCGGCTGAACACAATTGACATCGGGATCATGCGAATCGACATCACAGATTCCTGCAAATCACGCGTGTTTCGATCAAGATCCGACAAGCCAGTCAACAACTGCTGGTACACCGCCGGGTCAAGTGCACGGCTGTTTTGCGCCAACATCGCCTGCGTAATCACCAATTCACCGACCAGATTGATCAACTGATCGACCTTGCTGATCGCTACCCGGATGGTTGCAGCCTCCGGTGGCGCTGCGCTTGCGTTGGAAGTTCGCGGGGCAGTCGCTGAATTTCTAGCAGCATCCACAGCATGTTTTGCTGGCGGTTGCCCAGCGGCACCAGGCTGCGGCGCGCCAGGTGCACCGTCAAAGAACCCATACGCTATAGGCGTTGCAGTCTCTGCGGCAACAGCCACCGGCGCGTTCTGCGGCGGTGCTGCGTTGACCGGAGTCTGGTCAAGTTCACTGATAGAGACCTGCTCCCTGGCCACATGAAAAGCAAACAAATCCAGCAAATCTTCGTTGGAAGACGTCGTCACCACCTCAAAAACACGCTCATCGGGCGCAAGATCAGGGGGCGTTACTGATTTAATTTCTCCCAGCCCCGGAATATCCCGAAACAGTTCAGCAACGGCATCCGCCTGCGCCAAGTGATCTAATTTGCCAAGACGAATCAGTAAATACCGCCGCCCATCCGCAGTCGCAGCCACTTGCGACAGTGTTGCGTCAGGCAACACATCGACAGCAACCGGTGAGGGGTGGCTCACCACTGCTTCAACAGCTTTTGATGGCACAACAACGCCAGCAGCATCGCCTGCAACCAGCGACCGAATACGCCCCACCAGATCCACTGTCGCAGGCCCTTGGCCGACATTGCCTGTTTGATGGCAGGCCAGTAACGCGCGCGACGCATCCGCAGACTCCAGCAAAACATCGACCATCGCCGACGACGGCTTGAGCTCATGGCGGCGCAATTTGTCCAGCAGCGATTCCATCTGATGCGTCAGCTCTGCCACATCCGAAAACCCGAATGTCGCAGCGCCCCCTTTGATTGAGTGCGCACAACGAAAAATACCGTTGAGCTCCTCATCGTCGGCTGTTTCCAGATTCAGACTAAGCAACATCTGCTCCATCAAATCCAGATTCTCACCCGCCTCTTCAAAGAAGATTTGATAGAACTGACTGAGATCAAAATCCGAGCCTGAGCCACCGCTGTCCTGATGCACTTCAGCCATAAAATTCTCCGTTAATCAAATCATTACCGCGCTAAAAAACAGCACATTCAGCTACCTGATCACCTTCTTGATGACTTCAATAAGCCGGGTAGGGTCAAACGGCTTGACAAGCCAGCCCGTTGCCCCAGCTGCGCGTCCAGCCTGCTTCATCAAGTCGCTGGACTCCGTCGTCAGCATCAATATCGGCGTGGTTTTAAATAACGGGTGGTCACGCAATTTACGGGTCAAGCCCAAACCATCCAAACGAGGCATATTCTGATCCGTCAACACCAGATCAAACGACTGCGACTGCGCTTTCTCAAACGCGTCGACACCATCCACAGCCTCCACCACCTGGTAGCCAGCGCCAGTCAAGGTGAATGACACCATCTTGCGCATCGAAGGTGAATCATCAACCGCGAGAATTACAGGCATGTGAACTCCAACTACGTGAACAATAAGTCATCAAAAAAGCTCAATCGAGCCCGCTTCCATCTCATCCTGAGTCACCGGGTTGGGGCGCTCCGGAACCTCTTCAACAAAAGGCACCGCCTCACCGTCTTCGGGCCCCATCGACTCCGATGCAAGGCGATAAGCGCAGCCCTGCAAAATTTTGGATGTGTGACCAATCAACTGCGACGCCATGTCCTGAAACTGCAACTCGGTGACCGCCGCGCGCAACCCCGCACGCACGCCCTCAAGTTCAGTCAACGCAGCCAAGGCTGGATCGGATAGATTGGTGCTGGCCGCGGTAAACCTTTGCATCAGATTTTCCATTGCGTGAGCCAACAAACCATCAAGCCGATTCAAATCGTGAACAACGACCAACAAGGAATCCTGCACTTCAGCCACCATCATGACCGGCAAGGCCACCGTAGGTGCAGACAGCGTAATTGGATCAGAAGTTTGCAATGTAATCCCCGAGCAATGCGACATAAAACAAGCAAAATCGGTGCTATGGACAATCATAGCGCCAATCATGACCAACCAGAATCACAAACACACCGCCTTGCGCATCCTTCATCTTGAGGATTCGCCCGAAGACCATCAGTTGGTCGTGCGCACATTCAAGCAGTCCGTTGAGCCGGTGGAGATCAAACGTGTGGACAGTCTGGCCGACTTCGACGCGGCGTTGAACGAGTCTGTTTTCAATGTCGTATTAGCCGACTACCGCCTGCCCGGATTCACAGCCCTGGACGCCTGGGCGTTAATGAACCAGCGGCAGATCCGCTTGCCCTTTGTCCTGTTGTCAGGAGCCATCGGCGAAACTGCGGCAGTACAAGCCATCCAAGCAGGCATCAGTGACTATTTGCCCAAAGAAGACCTGCAAAAATTGCGCCACGTGGTGCAACGCGCGCTCGAAGCGCACGCCGTATTGATGGCCAAAGAGCTGGCAGACGTCGAGCTGGCCCAATCAGAACGGCAACTCGCCCAATTTGCCGAACACCTTCAAGCGACCATCGAGCAAGAACGCAGCGCCATCGCCCGCGAGATTCATGACGACATCGGAGGCTCACTGGCGGCCATACGCTTTGATTTGTCGTGGATTGAGCGGCACACCACACAAGCCGAGTCGCTGGTGCATGTACGTGCCGCCACCGACATGCTCCAACATGCGGTTGAGGCCAGTCAGCGCATCATGATGAACCTGCGCCCCGCCCTGCTAGATCACGGTTTGGGTGCCGCGGTGCAATGGCTTGCCAAAAATTTCTCCAAACGCACGGGCATCGAAACCCTGGTCAAAACCCAGCTGCAAACAGAAAAACTGCCGAGCCCGATCGAATTGACAGTTTTCAGAACCGCGCAGGAGTCACTTACCAACGTTAGCAAACACGCCCAATGCAGTCTGGTCAGATTAGACCTCACCGCCGACCGCAGCTTCATAACGCTCGAAGTTGCCGATAACGGGCAAGGCATCACTCCCCCGGGTGGCAACCAAACCGGCGGCTTTGGACTCAAGGGACTCAATGAACGCGCAAAAACGGTTGGTGGCTGGCTTGACATCAGCTCAGCGCATGACGCTGGCACTACCGTCACCCTGATGATCCCGCTTGCCGACAGCGCGGCCGAAACAGGAGAAAACCCTTCATGATTCGCGTTATTTTGTGCGACGACCATGCCATCATTCGTCGCGGTATTCGTGACACGCTCTCTGAAACGCTGGATATCCAGGTGGTTGCCGAAGCCGGCTCTTACGCCGAAGTTCGCGACGCCTTGCGCAACCACGCCTGCGACGTTCTGGTGCTCGACATCCACTTGCCAGGGCGTGACGGACTCGACGTCCTGGATAGCCTGCGTGAAACTGACTTCCCAGTCAAAGTGCTCATGGTCTCCATGTTCCCGGAAGACCAATACGCCCTGCGCTGCCTGAAGGCCGGCGCGCAAGGCTACCTCAACAAAGCGGGTGATCCGGCAGACCTGGTCACTGCCGTGCGTACGATTGCCCAAGGCCGCAAATACGTTACCCCGGAAGTAGCACAAATGCTGGTGGAAAACCTCAACGCGCCCAAAAATGCCGCCCTGCACGCCAGCCTGTCTGAGCGGGAACTGCAAACCCTGCTCAAGATTGCCTCTGGCAAACGGCTGTCTGACATTGCCCAAGAGCTGATGCTCAGCCCAAAAACCGTCAGCGTTTACCGCGCGCGCGTGCTAGAAAAACTCAAACTGTCGAACAATGCGGAGCTGACGGTTTACGCCATCCGCAACAACCTGGTTTGAGACCCGGTTACCGGATCCCAAACACGTCCACCGCCCGCTGCATCAGCGCCATCACCGGCTCATCAAGCATCGGCAACGTGACCGCCATACCGATCAAACCCACAGAGAGCGTCACCGGGAACCCGATCGCATAGATATTCATCTGCGGCGCAACCCGCGAGACAATACCCAGCGCCAGGTTGGCAAACATCAACATGCCCACCATTGGCAGCGCAATCCACAAGCCACTGGCAAACAGGTCAGCACCCAGGTCAATCACTTTCATTTGCTCCAGCGCGCGCAAAAAATTCTGATCCACCGGAAACGACTGAAAACTCTTCAGCACCGCCATCAATACCATCAAGTGGCCATTCATCACCACAAACATGAACAGTGTCATCTGGCCAAAAAACCGGGCCACGGCGCTGGTCTGGTTGTTCAATGACGGGTCGAAAAACGTGGCGAAGCTCAAGCCCATCTGAAAGCCAGCGACTTCACCAGCCAGTTCAACCGCAGCAAACACCACCCGAACGGCAAAACCAATTGCCAGCCCCACCCCCACCTGTTGAAACACTGCCCCCAGCGCCTGCGGATCATTGAGGCCAATCACCGGTTGCACCCCCAGCGCCGGTTGCGCGGCCAGCGCGACAAAAAATGCCAACCCGATACGTGCACGCACCGGGAAGGCCCGCGAGGACAACACTGGCGCTGAAGTAAAAACCGCCAAAGTGCGCAAAAAAGGCCAGATCAGCGGCGACAACCACGCCGTCAATTGGGCTTCGGAGAACGTGATCATGGCAACCGCGGCACTACATCACGGCAGAGGGAATGGCCTCCAGCGTGCGGCGGATGTATTCAATCAGGCTCGTCAACATCCATGGCCCGGCAATCGCAAAAACCGCCATCGCTGCAACCAACTTGGGCACAAAAGCCAGCGTCGCTTCGTTGATCTGCGTCACCGCCTGAAACAGGCTCACCAACAGGCCAACCAGCAGAATGATGCCCAATACCGGCGCCGAAATCAGCAGCATCATCCACAGCGCTTCCTGCCCCATCGTCAACACCATCTGCGCATTCATTTGGCTGTACCTCAGGTGACAAAACTGGCGGCCAAAGAACCCACCAGCAGGTTCCAGCCATCGGCCAAAACAAAAATCATCAGCTTGAACGGCAACGCCACCAGCACCGGTGACAACATCATCATGCCCAAGGACATCAGCACGCTGGCCACAACGATGTCAATCACCAAAAAAGGAATGAAGATCATGAAACCAATCTGAAACGCCGACTTCAGCTCACTGATGACAAACGCCGGCACCAGCACCCGCATCGGTGCCGTGGTGGCATCTGTGGACGGCTCCAGCTTGGCCAGCTTGACAAACAGTGCCAGATCGGATTGACGCGTCTGCTTGCTCATGAAAGCGCGCATTGGTGCCTCAGCCTTGGGCAAGGCCTGGTCAAAAGTCAGCGTGTTGTTCGAATAAGGCAGGTACGCCTCGCTGTACACCTTGTCCAGCGTCGGCCCCATCACAAACATCGTCAAAAACAACGACAAGCCGATGATCACCTGGCTCGGAGGCGCCGACTGCGTCCCCAGCGCCTGACGCAACAGCGACAACACGATCACGATGCGGGTAAAGCCGGTCATCATCAGCAGCACTGCCGGCAAAAAAGACAGCGCCGTGAAAAACAGCAAGGTCTGGATAGGTACCGAGTAGCTGACCCCATTGCCTCCCGTCCCCACCAACAAAGGCAACTGCGCGTTGCTCTGCGACCAGGCTATTGAGTAGCCCATGCAAGCCAGACTCGCCAGCAGCGCTTTAACCCAGAAGGAAGACGCCCGGTATCTCATGACAGTATGGCGCGGCATTTCACACCGACGCTGGGCCGGTCGTGATCTGACGATCAGCCGAAACGGCAGACTGGTGCAAGCAGGTAATCGACTGCGCCGTCACACCCAACACCAGTCTGACGCGCTCTTCCGGCGGCCCCACTTCCACCGTCACCACATGCTGGTGGGGACCTACCGCCACGGCGGAAACCACCTTGGACACCTGCGCATGGCCGCCCAAGACACCCCCCACCATGCGCCGCTGCAGCCACTTCACCCCAAGCGGAATCAGCCCCAGCAAGACAACCAGAAAAATAAGTGACAACCAGCCTGGCGACATGGCTCAACCACCCTTGCTGACGCGCCGCAACCGCTCTGAGGGCGTCACCACGTCGGTGAGCCGGATACCAAACTTGTCATTGACCACCACCACCTCGCCCTGGGCGATCAAATAGCCGTTCACCAGCACGTCCATCGGCTCACCGGCCAAGGCGTCAAGCTCGACCACAGACCCCTGCCCCAATTGCAAAATATGCTTGATCGGCACCTTGGTACGGCCCAACTCGACCGACAGCAACACGGGGATATCCAGCACCCGGTTGATGTCGTTGATCTGCGGCTCACTCGCGCCTGGTGCTGATGCCGTAGCGGACGCGGCTGAAGCAAAGGGACTATTGCGATCTTCCGACAACACCCCGCCAGGCTCAGGCGCCGCCTCGGCGGTCTTTTGCTCCATCAAAGCCTCGGCCCAGTCCGCCAGACCGTCGTCCTCTGCAGGTTTTTCGTCTGCGGGTTTTTCGTCAGCTGACATGTCGTTCACCTTTCCAACTGGAATCGTTGTTTCTCAAACTCTTTTCAATCTTGAGTGCGTACTTGGCGTTGTGGGTGCCATATTGACATTCAAAAATCGGCACGCCGTCCACCTTGGCCTGAATACGGGGTTGCCGATCCAGCTCAATAAAGTCTCCCGGCTTCATGGCCAGCAACTGCTCCACCGTAGCGTCGGCGTGCGCCAGTTCCGCCACCAACACCACCTCTGCCGCCTGAATCTCTTGTGTCAGCAAATTCACCCAGCGACGGTCTACCTCAACCGAATCACCCTGTGTTGACGAATACAACACATCGCGGATCGGCTCCAGAGTGGCATACGGCATACACAGGTGAATTGCCCCGGTAATCTCGCCAATCTCCAGCTGAAACGATGTTGACACCACAATCTCGCTCGGCGTGGCGATATTGGCAAACTGCGGCTGCATTTCGGAGCGCTGGTAGTCCAGCTCCAGCGGATAAATGCCAACCCAGGCTTTCTTGTACTCGGCCGTAATGACATCGACCATCCGGTTGATCACACGCTGCTCGGTCGCTGAGAAATCGCGGCCTTCAATGCGCGTCTGAAATTTGCCAATGCCACCGTAGAGCGATTCGATCACGCCAAAAACCAGCGCCGGCTCACACACCACCAAACCACTGCCGCGCAGCGGCCGGATCGCCACAATGTTGAAGTTGGTCGGCACCGCCAACTCGCGCAGGAACGCGCTGTAGCGCTGCACCGCCACCGGACCGACCGAAATCTCCGGACTGCGGCGAATAAAGTTGAACAAGCCAATGCGCAAATTGCGGGCAAAACGTTCGTTGACGATTTCCATGGTGGGCATGCGCCCACGCACAATCCGCTCCTGGCTCGATATGTTGTAAGGGCGAACCTCCCCGGTCTCGGCCACTTCCTCGGCGAGTTTTTGACTCTCCCCGGTGACGCCCTCGAGCAGCGCGTCAACCTCTTCTTGCGACAAGAACGATTCACTCATGGCCGGTACATCACGCGGTTACTGAACAATCAGACTGGAGAACAACACACCCACCACCGGAAACTGCTCCGCTGCCTGCTTGCCCGCTTTCTTGGGCGCGGGGGCATGTTCATTGCCACCACCAAAAGGCTTGGAGGTTTCACGCAAAATATCTTCAATCAGCTTCTGCTTGCCCTCGGGCGACAAGAGCTCGTCGGCAGTGCGTTGCGACAGCAGCATCAACACCCCGCTGCGAATGGTCGGCATGAACGCCTTGACACTGTCGGACGCGTGCGCATCCATCACCTCCAGCGTGATGCCAACCTGCGCCACCCGCTCACCACCAGGGTCGGCCAGGTTGACCACCATGTTGTCCATCGGCAGGTAAACCGGCGGCGTCTTGGCTTTGTGTGCAGCAGCGGCCGCTGGCGTAGCGGGCTCGCCCCCGTCCTCCTCAGCCGCCAACGCGGCTGCACGCTGCTTGCTGATGTAAAACAATGCGCCACCTGCACTTAGCAACACCACCAGCAGTACCGCCACAATGATGATGATCAGTTTCTTCTTGCTTTTAGGCGCTGGCTTGGCCGCATCGGCCTCTGGCTCAGCTGCTTCAGGTTTGGTTGCCACGATAGTTCCTTTAAAAGCCTGGTCTGACGCATTATTTGACAAGACCGCCACACTAGAGCAGCTTATAAACAGCCAAACAACACCGTATCTATTCCGATAGCGAGTCTAACGTCACACGTACAGGTCAAGCGCCTGCCCCACCGGCGTGTTGGCAACGCGGGTATGCGTAGCGCCGATGATTTCTACGCCAACCACACTGACCTGGCGCACCAACGCGGGCCGGCTCTGGCGTCCGTCACCCGGGGTGTTGCCCTTGGCGGACGTTCCCACCGACAAACCAAGCAGTTGCAAGCCCTCACTGGCCAACAGGCTTTTGAGCTGACCCGCCGCGCCTTCGATGGCTTGGCGCACATCAACCTGATTGGTGCGGAAATCAACCCGGGTCTGATCCCCGTCGACCGAAATGTGCACCTCGACTGGCTCGCTGCCCAGCCCGTCGAGCGTCAACTCCGCCTTTTGCACGCCATGCGTCACCCAATAGCTCACCGTCTCTGCCACTTGCGTGTCTGGCACCACGGCCGACGCCTGAGTGACCGCATAAGTCGGACTGATGCCCCAGCGGTCAGACAAGCCCGGCGCGCTGGCCAGCCCGTCAACTGCGCCAGGCGCTGCCAGACTCTTGGGCTTGTTGCTGTCTGCTGGAGGACGCGCCAGTTCAGCCACAGGCAAGGGCAGCACAACGGTCTTGGCCTGCGCCTGCAAAACCGCCGTTGGCTGCGTAGTCTGCTGGCTTGCGCTCGCCGAAGCCGACTTAGGGTCCTGCCCGCTGACCGGGACAAACGGCTTGGCAATCCCTTCGTCTCCCGTCAACACGGGCTCTGGCACCATGGAATCAGTCGGCACAAGGGCCGCTTGGGGTTGCGCCGTCGATGTCAAGGGCGGCTGCGCCAGCGCCTTGGGCGCCATCACAGACGAAGCAGCAGGCAAGGTGGTGGCAAAAGAAACGGGCAAACCAGCGCTCTGGAGCACCATGCTTGCTATAAATTCCGTATCATCTTTCGCTTGTTTACCAAGGGCTAGAGGTATATTTTCTTCTTCATCTGCGAAAAAAAACCCAGGCCGCGCCAGATCGACCAACGCGACATCTTCTTGTTCCTGCGCCGACAACGCGCTGACCAGCCCGGCAAAGCCTTGCCCGCCAGGCGCTCCGGCCGATGATCCCGCTGCTGCCTTGCCCGCCGGATGCGCGCCATTCGCCGGGTGCAACACCGTCGCCAGTTTCGATTCGATTGTCATAAGCCATTCTCCGCTTGTATACGCTGGCGCCGCTGGGTTTGCAAATTGGCAAATTCATCGGTCTGCCGTTGCTCGCGTCGGCGTTCTATGTCGGCCTGGGTTGCCCGCCGGTTGGCCAGCAACTTTTTGAAACTGGCCAGGCGGATTTCAACGCTCAGAAGGTGTTGCTGCGCCGCTTCAACGCGTGCCCGCGACCCCTGCAGCACGCCGCTTTGCAAGGCCATGGCCTGATTGAGCCGGGTGGTGAACTGGTAATGGTGGTGCAGCAATTCGGGCGACGTGCTCGCCTGTGCGCCTTTCATCCAGCGCTGTTCGGTTTCTTGCAAGTAGTCTTGCAACTGCTGCATCTGGCCTTGCGCGTGGGCATCGGTTTGTCGGGCCTTTTGCAGCTGCGCCTGCGCCTGCTCGCGCTGTGCGGCGGCCAGATCAATCGCCAACAAAATGCTTTTGTGCGCGGTCATGCTTCACCTGGCGTGGTGGTCAGGGCCGAACGCATGGCACTGATGCTGCTGTCCATGGTGGCCGCCTCAAACATGTCTTGCTGCAAAAATTGCATCATCGGCGAGTGCAACGCAATCGCCTGATCCATGGCCGGGTCCGAACCGCGCACATAGGCACCAATCTGCACCAGATCGCGCCCCTTCTCGTACTGCGAATAAATGGCCTTGAAGTTGCGCGCCAGCTCAAAATGCTCGCGCGACACCACGTTGTGCATCACCCGTGAGGCTGACTGCTCGATGTCGATCGCCGGGAAATGCCCGGCTTCAGCCAACGTGCGCGACAACACAATGTGGCCGTCCAAGATAGCACGCGCAGCGTCAGCGATCGGATCCTGCTGGTCATCACCTTCGGACAACACGGTATAAAAAGCGGTGATCGACCCCACCCCATTGAGCCCGTTACCACTGCGCTCCACCAGCTGCGGCAGCTTGGCAAAACACGACGGCGGGTAGCCCTTGGTTGCCGGCGGCTCGCCAATGGCCAGGGCAATCTCGCGCTGCGCCATGGCGTAGCGGGTAAGCGAATCCATCAGCAGCAGCACATGCTTGCCCTTGTCGCGAAAACTCTCGGCCACGGCGGTGGCGTACGCGGCGCCCTGCATGCGCAACAGCGGCGGTGCATCGGCCGGCGCGGCCACTACCACCGAACGCGCCCGTCCCTCATCGCCCAAAATGTCTTCAATAAACTCTTTCACTTCACGACCACGCTCACCGATGAGCCCAACCACAATAACGTCGGCCTGCGTGTAGCGCGCCATCATGCCCATCAGCACACTTTTGCCCACGCCCGAGCCAGAAAAAAGCCCCAGCCGCTGGCCGCGCCCGACCGTCAGCAAGGCGTTGATCGCGCGAATGCCGGTGTCGAGCGTGTCACGCACCGGCGCGCGGTCCATGGCGTTGATCGGCTTGCGGTCCAACGGTACCGACGCTACATCCGGAATCGGCCCTTTGTAATCCATCGGGTTACCGTGGGCGTCAACCACCCGGCCCAGCAAACCGTCACCCAAGGGCAAACGCAGCACCGCCAGCGCCGTCTCGCGCTCCACTTGACGGCGCTCACCCAGGCGCAGCGGCGCCACATACGCGGGCGCGGGCTCCACACTGGCACCGCTGGACAGGCCGTGTACGTCCCCCGCAGGCATCAAAAAAGCGCGGTCGCCTGAAAAACCCACCACCTCGGTCAACACCGGCGCCTGCCCGTGGGTGTGAATCCAGCACTGCGACCCCACCGGCACCCGGATGCCCACCGCCTCCAGCACCAGGCCGGCCAAACGGGTCAAGGTGCCGCGCACTTCCAGCGCACCTGCGCCCTGCACGCGTTTCTGCGCGTTGACGAAAAAGCTCTCCCACTTCAGGGTGGCATCAAGCGGGGTCATCGTTGTGCTCCCAACCGCTCGTCAAGCCCAGCGTGGCCACGGCGCGCTGCCAGCGCTTGGGCACGGTGCCATCCACCACGGTGCCCGCCGACTCCACCACGCAATCACCTTGCTGCAGGCCCGCATCTTCACGCAGGGTCAGGCCCAGGCCGCCAAATTCAGCCTGAATCTGCTCGCCCAGCGCCGCCAGGTCAGCCGGGGCCAGCTTCACCACCGCCGTCTTGTGTTCGGTTGCAAGCAAGGTCAGCGCCTCCTTGATCACCGGCAACACCGCCTGGGTGTCGACCGCCAGTTCGCGCCGCAGCACCTGGCGCGCCAACTCACATGCCAGCGCCAACAAGCCCTGCGCCATCACCTGCTCGGCCTCTTGCAGTTGCCGCTGGGCCGACGCAAACAGCTGGGCCAGTTGCGTTGCCGCATCGTTGGCCTGGTTCGCCAAAAAATCACGCATTTGTTGCTGTAGCGCTTGCTCGGCAGCGAGCTTGCCCTGCACTACACCAGCGGCGTAGCCGTCCTGGTACGCTTGCTGGCGCTGCGCCTCAGCATGTACCAATTCTTCCTGAGCCTCGCGCGCTTGCACCTGCGCCTGCAGCAACTGGGCGGCGGTATCAATGGCACCAAACTGCCACTGGGAGACGTCCTTGATTTCTTCGCCAGGGATAAAACGGTCGTAATTGCGCATGGTCATACCATCTGATCATCAGCACCACCGCCAATGACAATCGTGCCCTCGTCAGCGAGACGCCGGACGGTCTTGAGAATTTCTTTTTGCTGCGCCTCGACTTCGGACAAGCGCATTGGCCCACGCGACTCCAGGTCTTCGCGCAACGACTCGGCCGCACGGGTGGACATATTGGCCAGAAACTTCTCTTTGAGTTCGGGCTGTGCGCCTTTGAGCGCGACGATCAGCACATCTGAGGACACCTCCTTGAGCACGGTCTGGATCGACTTGTCGTCGAGTTTGATCACATCGTCAAAGACAAACATCTTGTCCATGATCTTCTGCGCCAGATCGGGGTCGTGGTTGCGAATCGACTCGATCACCGTGCCCTCGATAGCGGTACCCATCAGGTTGATCATTTCGGCCGCCGCCTTGACGCCGCCCAAGGACGACTTGCGCATCTTGTCGCCACCGGCGAGCACCTTGAACAACACCTC
>PFKL01000215.1 GCA_002784245.1 Comamonadaceae bacterium CG_4_10_14_3_um_filter_60_75 | reverse complement strand
AAACCAGTGGCAGCGCGTGTTTGATGGCGCATAACCCAGGGGGCATGGATTGCTTCGCTAGTGGTCATTGCGAGGAGCGCAGCGACGCGGCAATCGCCATGACGGCGTTCTTTCACATTAAGGCACAGCAGAAACACATCTCAGACTGCGTTCAAAAGGTCTTGGGCTCACGCCTTAAAGCCAGACAGGCTGCTGATGCGCATTAACCGCTAGCCGACCCCAGCAGCCGCCTGATTCAGGGGTTCATGGATTGCTCGGCGTTCAAAAGCGCCAGCATCAGTGCCTCAAAAGCGGGTGGCTCGGTCATGAACATGGGGCGCATGGTGGCGTAATCGCGTGCCAGCGCAGTTTGCCTGGCCACGGGAGGTACCAGCCTGAAGCTGCCGTGTTTGGCCAAATCGTAGCGCGCCCAACCCCGCGCAAACACCCGGCTTTTCCAGTCCACCACCCGCGCGCACTGTGCCCTGTCGGCCAAAAACGCCGATGCATCGGGGTGTGCCAACAAGCGCACCATATCGAAATAATGGCGTGCAAACCGGGCCGGAGGGATCGAATCTGGTGGGCGGTGGTACTCGGCATGCAAAATGGTGGCCTTCTCCCAAAACGTGCGCTCTAGCGCCAGCGCCACCACCTCACAATGCCAGTCATCAAACAGGGCTGGGTACACGTCAGCAATCAGCGGCTTGATAGTGAAACGCCCGGTGGGTTGCTGGTCGGTAAGCGTACCCAGCTCCAACTTGACCTCGCGGCGCACATACGCAAAATCCTGATTTTGTGTGCTCGGATATCGAAAGTAAATGATCGGCGACTTGGCATCGGCATCCAGCTCGTAAAACAGCCATTGCCCTGAAGATGCTAAACCCAGCACACCCGTGATCACCTGCTCCAGCAGCGGCAACAGTACCGTTTGCACCTTGTCGGCACACAGGCGCTGCATCTCCATCACCGCTGCATCACGCTTGACGCGGCTGGTCAAAGCGTCAAACCCCGGCGCATCGGCCCCTACAAACTCCGGCACCAGACACAAGTCAATGTCTTCAGAAAATCGGTCAATCACACCAAACACTTTGGACAGCGATGTGCCACCCTTGAACACCAAAAACGTGCCCAACTCGGGTTGCGCAAACAGCAAGCCCAGCAGCCACGACACCCAGAAATCTTTTTCAAGAATCACTGCCTGACCCGTCAAACCAGCAGCGGCTTGCTCAAACGCCAAGGCACGCCGTTCAAGCGGAAGGGCTAAAAATTGACTGGCAAGTTTCATCAGGACTCCCGGGCAACATCACGCAAAAAGGGTCGCATCCAATCGGGTGCCAGGGCAATATCGTGTAGCACTTGGGCGCGCTCTGTCGCAGGGACATTTTTGCGAAGACGATCAATTTGTTCCTGGGTAATGTGTGCTGCCCCCAAGCTTTTGAAAGCCTGAATCAGCAAGCCGCTCAGTCGCCCAGTCGCTGCCATTTGGCGCGGCGTGGTCCGCTTAAAAATGATTTGCATGGGGCCAGCATTCACCTTGCGACTGATACCGTCTGTCAGCAAGACCACCTGGGCTGGCACCTGCTCTGACAGCCCCAGCATGTTGGCGGCATAGACCCCCGTGGGCTGCGTACGCACCTTGTCTTTGCCGGCGATGGCCGCCACGATAGCGTCTACCGATGGCCACAAAGTGCCCAGCAATTTGTCATGTCTCGGCTTGTCATACAGACCGCGTGCCAAGCGACGCAAGGTACCGCGTGCCACTTGGCGCTGCAGCGCTTTGTCAATGGCAGCGCGGCTGCCCAGCTGTGCAAATGCATCGGGCGTAAACACCGTGCCAGCGGCGCATTGTTGCACTGTCAGAGCAATTTGGTTGTCAACGCTAGTGGGTGAAGCGGCTCGGGGCATATTGGCCTGTGCAATGGTTTCTATTTGTCCTGAAAATAACACATATTTCGGACAAATAAAAATACTTATCAACGGCATCCTGAAAACTTGCATCTAAAAGCCGTCATGCCGAACTTGATCCGGCATCCATGCACCCCGCGTTCTGCTCCACGCCTTTTCCACCTTCAAGCTGGGTGGGCAGCAGGCGCGGTCTGTGCAGTTGGCCAACGCCTTTGGCCCGTGCTACCGGCATGTGATTGCCGCCATGGACAACTGCTTTGACGCCGGTGCGCGCCTGGACACGCCGCGTGCTGCTGGGTTGGGCAGGCAAGCAAGTCGTAGCCGACCGCTACGCCATGGGCCACATGCAAAACCAGTGGCAGCGCGTGTTTGATGGCGCATAACTCGGGGGACATGGATTGCTTCGGTGGTGGTCATTGCGAGGAGCGCAGCGACGCGGCAATCCACGGGGCCAGGGGCGTGGATTGCGGGTCGCAGCCCGCAATGACGCTGTGTGTCACCCCGGCGCTTACAGCACAATCGCGGCATGCTCTTCAATTCAACAGAATTCCTGTTTGTCTTTTTGCCTGCGCTGCTGATTGTTTTCTTTCAGTTGGCGCGCGTCAGCCGACGGCTGGCGGCGGGGTGGTTGGCGCTGGGGTCGCTGTTTTTTTACGCTTGGTGGAACCCTACCTACGTCTTGCTGCTGCTGGGCTCCATCTTGTTCAACTACCTGGCGGGCCGGGCGCTGGCGCACGGGGCAGACGTGGGATCAAAGCGGCGCAAACACCTGCTGGCGCTGGGCATCACGGCCGACCTGGCCCTGTTGGCCTACTACAAATACGCCAACTTCTTTGTCGACACGGCCAACGCCACGCTGGGCACAAGTTACGGCCTGGCCGACATCCTGCTGCCGCTGGGCATCTCGTTCTTTACCTTCACCCAAATCGCCTTTTTGGTGGACGCCGCGCGTGGCAAGGCCAAAGAATTTGACCTGATCCACTACAGCCTTTTCGTCACCTACTTTCCCCACCTGATTGCCGGGCCGGTGCTGCACCACGCAGAAATGATGCCCCAGTTTGCCCAGGCCAGCACCTACCGCTTTAACGCGACCTTCTTCACCGTCGGACTCACCACCTTCGCGCTGGGCCTGTTCAAAAAAGTGGTGCTCGCCGACGGTGTAGCCCCCTACGCCGCGCCCATCTTTGCCGCTGCCGCGCAGGGCGACGCGGTGGGCCTGCTGCAGGCCTGGGGCGGAGCGCTGGCCTACACGCTGCAGCTGTACTTTGACTTTTCTGGTTACTCTGACATGGCCATCGGCCTGTCTTACATGATCGGCGTGCGCCTGCCGCTCAACTTCAACTCGCCGTACAAGGCCACCAGCATTGCAGACTTTTGGCGGCGCTGGCACATGACGCTGTCGCGCTTTCTGCGTGACTACCTCTACATCTCACTCGGCGGCAACCAAAAAGGCCCGTCGCGCCGCTACGTCAACCTCATGGCCACCATGCTGCTGGGTGGCTTGTGGCACGGCGCGGGCTGGACGTTTGTGATCTGGGGCGGCCTGCACGGCCTGGCGCTGGTGCTGCACCAGGCCTGGCGCGGCCTGCGTGTGCGCATGGGGCACAACCTGGCGCACAGCACCCGGGCGGGCCGCACTGCCAGCATCGCGCTGACCTTTGTCGTGGTGGTCTTTGGCTGGGTGTTCTTCAGGGCCGCCAGCTTTGATGCCGCCATGGTGATTGTGCGTGGCATGGTTGGCCTGAATGGCGTCAGCCTGCCCGACATGGTTGCCGCACGCACCGGGCCGCTGGCCCCCTGGCTGGCCGCGCAAGGCGTGGTGTTCACCCCCGGCGGTGGGCGCGACTTTGCCATGACCTTTACTTGGGTGGTTGCCTTGCTACCCATCGTCTTTCTGGCCCCCAACACCCAGCAAATCATGCAGCGCTTTGGGCCCGCGCTAGACCACCCCGACACCACCGCGCCCACCCGCCTGGCCTGGCACAACAGCCCGCGCTGGGCGCTGGCCATGTCGGTGGTGCTGGCGCTGGGCCTGCTGTCGCTTACCCGGCCGAGCGAGTTTTTGTATTTTCAGTTTTGAAGCCAATGCAAACCATGCCCCGATCCGGCATTCATGGATTGCGGGTCGCAGCCCGCAATGACAAGAGGCTGCCATGCCGAGCTTGACCCCGGATCAGCAGCTAGGCTGCTGCCCAAACCATCACCGCACCTGACTTCGAATCAGACATGGCCAGAGCCGCTGAGCGTGGGCGGATATAGATTTCGACATCCCGGTTAAGCAAGGTGATGTAGTGCAACAAACGCTCACTGGAAAAGCGCCCCAGTTTGTAATTTTTAAGTTCTGACACATGGGGCTGCGCGATACCAAAGCGCTTGGCAACTGCCCCTTGGGTCAGCCCTTCAGCCTGTAGTAAATCATTTAGACGCACAGCCAACTGCACCCGCAACTGCCGCTCTTGCGGGTCTGGCAGCCCTAAGTCAGCAAATACATTGCCGGATCCCATGTCGACAGTTTCTGAAACGGTTGAAATCGATTTAGTTTTCATAGTGCTCTTTGTAATGTTGCTCGGCCAACTTCAACCGATCGTGAATTAAATCAATGTCGCCTTGCGCGGTACGAATGCCGCTGGGAGACTTTTTTTGAAAGCAGTGCAACACGTAGACCGCTTTGGCAAAGCGCACCGTGTAAGCTGCCCGAAACGTATCGCCCCGATTGTTTTCAACTAACTCCAATACGCCGGGGCCTTCCCCTTTCCAAGGCTTGGCCTGCGGTGGTGTACAGCCCAGTTGCACGACCCCCAGCGCAAATCCCATGTCGTCTATCACCTGATCAGGCAAAGCCAAAAGCTCTTTTTTGGCCGCACCTACCCAATGAAGTGGCTTTTCAATATTTGCGCTTGACATAGGCGGATTATATCGAAATGGGTATTGAATGTGTCGCGTAGATTTGCGTTAATCAAAATGAAAGTCATGCTGGACCCGATCCGGCATCCATGAATTCGTAAGCCATGGATTGCGGGTCGTAGGCCGCTATGTGATACGCTAATTTCATGGATTCAGGAATCGACAAAGCATTAGGCAAGAACTGCGTGATCGTCTTGCCTTTCACCGTGCCTATCCCCACGAGC
>PFKL01000002.1 GCA_002784245.1 Comamonadaceae bacterium CG_4_10_14_3_um_filter_60_75 | reverse complement strand
GCGGGAAAAGATTGTGGCCGCGCAGTCGCGCCAGTTTGTCTGCATCGCCGACGAGTCCAAGCTGGTGCCAACGCTGGGCAAATTTCCGTTGCCGGTAGAAGTGATCCCAATGGCCACGCAGCGTATCTTGCGCCAGTTTGCCGCGCTGGGAGGGCAAGCGCAGGTGCGGTTAAAAGACGGCGCGCCGCTGGTCACCGACAACGGCCAGCACATTGTCGACGTTACCGGTTTGCAAATCACCGACCCGCTGAACTTTGAAACCCGTGTCAGCCAGTGGCCCGGGGTGGTGACGGTGGGTGTGTTTGCCCATCAACGGGCCAATGTCTGTTTGTTGGGCACTTCCACTGGTGTCAAAACGCTTGAATTTTGATAGCTGGTAGCGCTTACATATCAAGGGTCAGAGGTCATTTATCCTCGTAAAGCGTCCAGCGCCCGGGCCATTCTCACAGGCACCGGCATTGGCTCTGCGCCCATGCGTGCGGCCAACAATTCGGCGCACAGCACAGAAAAACTCAGCCCACGCGAACCCATGGCGGCGCACAGCCAAAGGCTGGGTGCGGCGCCGTTGTCGAGCGGTCCGACCAGTGGCAGGCGGTCGAGCGAGACGCAGCGCGTGCCTTTCCATGATTGAGCCGCGTTGCTTCGAAATGTCGGTGCCAATGACAGCGCCAGGTTGGGCAACAGCAGCCGCAAGTGTTCCAGGTTACGCAGGTGGTTGTCGTGATCGCTGCGCTCGTCTTGTGCTGCCGGTTGGTAGCTCGATCCCATGAACCAGGCCGGGCCTTGGTCGGTCGGAACATGCGCCACCATGGCGCCCGAGCCATTGACGGGCAGCGCCGGAAAAGCGCCTTGCGGCACGGGCGTGTGGTCATGCAAAGCCCAACTCAGCAGGCCGCGCATCCCCTGAACAGGTGGCAGATGTGTCAGTGCTTGGGCGAGCGTGGGGTGTTGCTTGGCAGTCTCCTGGAGCAGCGCGCTCGCTCCGCAGGCGTTGGCGATGACCACCTGTTCGGCCTGCGCGCAGACTGCGCCCGACGCGTCGAGCAATTGCCAGAGGCCGCCACTTTTTTGCAGACGGGTCACGCGGGTGTTGCCGATGAAGGTGATGCCTTGCTCGCCAAGCCAGGCGCGTACCAGGGCGGCGGGCTTGATCCATGCCGCTTTGGAGTGCCACAGTGCGGCGCCCACTTGATCAAACCGGCCGTCAGGCGCCTGGGCGCTGGGCAGCGACCAGGCTTGCCCTGCACCGGGCCAGGGCGTTGGCAGACGCGGTGTGCCGTTGATTTGGCGCTCAAGCACGCCGGTGGCGGCCCAGTCAGTACCATTTTTCAAGCTGCGTTGGGCTTCTTGCAGCATCAGGCGCACACCGGCGCGCGACAGACGCGACAGCAGGCAATCATCGCTCGACACGTGGGGCAGCAGCAGCCCAACTGGCAAGCCGGAGGCGCCCGCAGCGGGCGTGGCCGCTTGATCAATCACCTGCACCTGCCAACCGCGGCGCGCCAGCGCTGCGGCCACGCTGGTACCGGCCAGACCAGCACCTACGACGGCGCAGCGCTGGACGGGTAGGGCGGCGGCGCGCTGTCGACGACTGGTCTTGAGCGTCCAATCGGGTGCGAATTGACCGACGGCGCATTGCGCTTGCGTGTCCGCCAACGCAGGCGCATCGATCGTGAAGCCACTCTGGCGCAACGACCTGATGCTTTGCGCCCAATCGACAGGGTTGCACCTGTAGGCCAGCAGTTCGGTGCCGTGTCGGCAGCAAGACGCCAGCGCTTTGGCAGACCAGACGTCGCGCAGGTCAAGCCCAGCCGCTTGTGTGGGCGTGTCCAGCGAAGCAAGCAGCGTATCGGCAGCAAAATCCTGCTGGCGTAGTGACGCCATTGCATCACCCACGCAGACGGTCAGAAGGACACGGCCATCCGACAGCAAAAAGCGATGAAACCCCGGCAACAGGCCAAACCAGTGGGGTGTGAGCTCTTGGGCCAGGGCCGATCGCCCGAGACGCTGCTGGCAGGCGGTGACGAGCCGCTGGGTGTCAGGCGCGCTTGGGCACAACGCCACGTAGTGGAGGACGCGTGGTCGGTGCTGGTCCTGTCGCCAGTGCTCCCAGGTATCAAAAAAGAACTGGCCGTCGGCGAAACAGGTGTCGACCACGCGCCAGCAGGGCTGGCGCTGCCAGTTGCTGGTAATTCGGCGAATCAAGCTTTGGGTGGGACGTAACCCTGCGCGGCTTCAGCGCCCGCGCCAAAGAAATGGTTTTCCATTTGCCGTGCCAGGTACTGGCGCGCGCGCGCGTCGGCCAGATTCAGGCGGTTTTCGTTGACCAGCATGGTCTGGTGTTTGAGCCAGTCGGCCCAGGCTTGCTTGCTGACACTCTCCCACAGCCGTTTACCCAGTTCGCCAGGGTAGGGCGGAAAGTCCAGCCCCTCGGCTTCGATACCCAGTTTGATGCATTTGACAGTGCGCGCCATGAATTGCCCTTTTGCTTGACTTGGAAAAAGGGCAACTTTAGCAAGCTTTGCGACCCAACACCGCGCTGACGTAAAATACGTCCCTATGGCAAAAGCAGATACCAAAACCAAAATCGTGGCCGATGGCCTGCGTTACAAATCCAAAGTCTCGGGTTCGCCCTTTACCGCGGCGACTTCTTTTGGTGCGGCAACGATGTCGTGCTTCCTCTGTGGCAAGCACCGCGCCCGCTCCCAGATGGTCTCAAAAAAGATCCTGGGTAAATCGCAGGCGGTGTGTTCACCGTCTTGCAAAGCGCTGGACGAAGCCAACAAATAACCGGCATGGGGGCAGGTGTTCTGTCTGTCCTGGACCGCACACCGCGGCGCGTTTTCGCTCTCGTCAGTTTGACGTGTCTGGCTATGCTGGCCTTTGGGCTGTACTTGCAGCACAGCACCGGGCTGGAGCCTTGCCCGATGTGTATTGTCCAGCGCTATGCTCTGTTATCTGTAGCTGCTTTCGCAGCATTGACGGCCGCTAGCGGCAAAAAATTTATTCATGTTGCGGGTGCGGTGCTGATCCTGTTGGCGGCCGTTTTTGGTGCCTTCGTGGCAGCGCGACAAAGCTGGTTGCAGTGGTATCCGCCGGCAGTGGCCACTTGTGGCCGGGATTTTTACGGCATGATCGAGTCGTTCCCGCTACAGCGGGTGATCCCGATGATCTTCAAAGGCAGTGGCGACTGTTCGGCGGTCGACTGGACCTTCCTGGGTGGCACCATTGCCAACTGGTCATTCATTTGCTTCACGCTGTTTGGCGTGCTGGCGCTGCTGCTGCTGTGGCGTCAGTCTCCCAGTGGCAGGCTATCGAAGGTTTCATAGGTTTTCTTCAGCCAGTTTTTGACGCGCTGACGCTCCAGCAGCCCCAACGAATCGGATTCAGAACGGTTGTTCAGCGCGGCCCAGAAGCTGGCGTTCTGCCGGTCGATCTTGCGCATGCTGGCTTCGTGAAGCTGCGCCAACTCAACCACTTTTGCGCCCAGCGACAGCGCTTTTTGCAGTGCGGCTGAGGTTTCAAGTTGGGAGAAATCGCTGCCACGTCCGTGATTCTTGACGACGATGTAGTTCGGCCCACTTTCAAACGTGTTGACCAGACGGCCGAGCAAGTCAACCGAGTCCTTGCCAGCGTCTGCAACGTGCCAAAAATTGACGACTACACCCATGTCTGCCATGACGGCAAAGACGTCAGAGTCCTTGATCCAGCGCGCCAGAGGTGCAGCAGTTTGTGCCGCCAGGTCCACGATGACACGGACCGGTGCACCGTCTGCACCCGGGGTCTCAAACGCGTTGGCGATGGCGTCGAGCCCCTCGTAGCTGTCGACGATGACCGGGCTGGCGTAGTCGGCGTAGAAGCGGGTGAAGGACGTGTGCGAGCGGTCTGTGTCAAAACCAATGAAAGGGTGCTCTTTGTCGATGAAGTACTGGGCCAGTACCCGTGCCAGAACAGATTTGCCGACACCACCTTTTTCGCCACCGATGAAATTGAGAGAGCTCATAAGTTGTTCCTTTTAAGTTGAAGTTGCGGTGGATACAAGCAAAAGTCGTGCTCAGATTCACCCGATTCGCTTGGTTCAATTGATCTTTTTGACCAGCACCTGGCTCTTGCGGTCCCAGTTGTATTTGCGTTTGCGTGCGTCGGGTAGCCATTCGGGATCGACATGCTCAAAGCCGCGTTTGAGAAACCAGTGCATGGTACGCGTGGTCAACACAAAAATGCTGTCGAGCCCGGCCAGCTTGGCGCGCTGCTCAATGCGCTTGAGTACCCGTTCGCCATCGCCTTGGCCTTGCACGTCGGGCGACACGGTCAGCGCAGCCATTTCGGCGGTACGCGCTTCGGGGTAAGCGTAGAGCGCGGCGCAGGCAAAGATGACGCCATCGTGCTCGATCACGGTGTACAGGCCCACGTCGCGCTCTATTTCGGTGCGGCTGCGCTTGACCAAGGTGCCGTCCTTCTCAAACGGCTCGATCAGTTGCAGGATGCCGCCGACATCGTCCACGCTGGCTTCGCGCAAGCTCTCCAGCTTTTCGTCCACCACCATGGTGCCAATGCCGTCGTGCACATAGACTTCCAGCAAAATCGAGCCATCGACCGCAAAGGGAATGATGTGGCTGCGTTCCACGCCGCCTTTGCAGGCCTTGACGCAGTGCTGTAAATAAAACGCGGTGTCACTGGGCTTGTCGGCGGCGGGTAAATCGCGCAGTAATTTTTCAGCGGCGGCAAGTGGGAGTTCGGTGTCAATCGGGTTGTCTTCGCTGACCGGTTGGGCGATGTCGGTGGCGATGCCGGGCACTTCGGTCACAAAAATCAGCTTGTCGGCTTGCAATGCCACCGCCACCGAAGTAGCCACTTCTTCCATCGTCAAATTGAACGCTTCGCCGGTGGGCGAAAAACCAAACGGTGACATCAGCACCAGTGCGCCCATGTCGAGCGAGCGCGTGATGCCAGCGGTGTCAATCTTGCGCACCACGCCCGAGTGCTGAAAGTCCACGCCATCGACGATACCGATCGGCCGCGCGGTTAAAAAATTGCCTGAGATTACCCGCACCGTCGCCCCGGCCATCGGCGTGTTGGGCAAGCCCTGGCTGAAGGCTGCTTCAATCTCGTAGCGCAATTGGCCGGCCGCTTCTTGGGCGCAGTCCAAAGCGACTTCATCGGTGACGCGAATGCCGCCAAAGTAGCGCGGCGTGTGGCCCTTGGCTTTGAGTTGCTCGTTCACCTGCGGGCGAAAGCCGTGCACCAGCACCACCTTGACGCCCATGCTCTGAATCAGCGCCAGGTCTTGCGCCAGGTTGGGCAGCTTGCCCGCCGCGATGGCCTCGCCACACACGCCCACCACAAAGGTCTGGTGGCGAAACTTGTGGATGTAGGGCGCCACCGAGCGGAACCACGGGACAAAGGTGAAGTTGAAGACGGAGGACATGACAAGTCTTTGGAATGGAGAGGTGTTAGGGGGGCGACGGGGCGGATGCCAGAAACGGATTGACTACGGTCAGCGCGCCAAAACGTTGACCGTGTTGCAGGTCTTCGGTGTAGAGCACATCGGCCTTGGCGCGCAGGGCGGCTTCCAGAATGAGCGCATCCCACCATTGCATTTGGTAGCGTTGAACGATGTCCATGGCGGTCATGATGGTTGTGGCAGCGCTACCAAGCACTTCGAAGGCGCAGAGGTGGCGCACTTGTTGTTGTGCTTCCTGCGCGCTCAGCGCCGGGCGAAGTTTGCGGGTTGTGATGTTGTAAAACTCTTGTAGCACCTGGGTGGACAGCGCGATCGTATCGTGATGAACAGCGTTTGAGAAACAATCTATCGCAACATCTTGCTTGCGCGACGCGCTGTGGTCGAGCATGTACACCAAAATGTTGGTGTCAAAGAATGCAATCATGATGGTGTTGAAGCGGTGTTGGCGGCGCCAGGGTACGCGCGGTCGTAAGCATCGTCGCGCGTCCACGTTGCCCCTTCGCTGTTAGCCTTGCTGCTGCGGGCTGTGGCAATCAACGCCTGTCCCGCAGCCAGTTGCGGGTTGGGTGCGCTTGTACCTTGCGCATAACTTGTCAAAAACTCCCGCACTTTGGCACTCACCGAGGTGCCTTGCTGAATGGCACGCACGCGCGCTTGTTTGATGATGTTGTCGTCAACAGCAATGGTCAAATTGGACATGGCACGGCTCCTTTGAAACAAGTGTAGCACGTGAACCGGTGCTGCACGTTGAGTTAAAGGACTGCATCGAAGAAGATAAATGTAATACACTAAGTCATTCTTTTGTAATTCACATCATGACCCTCACCGTCCGCCTGCCAGAGCCCGTTGAAAGCCAGTTGAGCCGCTTTTGCGAAACCATGGGTATGTCCAAATCACAGGTGGTTCAGACTGCCCTGAAGGCCTGGTTCGCCAAGCCGTCTGCCGATAGTGTTCATCCGCTGCTGGCCTATGCGCAGGCCGCCTCGCGCGCCGCGCCTGCCACCAACTGGGCTGGGCCGTATTCCAAAGAGCGTTTGCGTGCGCGGGTGCTGGCCAGTGGCGCTGTGCCGGGGGTCAGTGAGCCAGAAACTGCGTATGCGGTGATCCCGACTCAGCCGGCCGTACGGCGTAAAGCGGCAGCCAAAAATGCTAAAAGTAATAGCGTCTCACGCAGCAAGAACAAGGGCGAAGAGGCTATTTCTTTGACAAATAAGCCTGATGCGACCCACGGCACAGGTGCGTCATGAGGCTGGCGCGCGACACGCTCATCGCCGACAGCGGCTTTTTGATTGCATTGTTTGACACGCGCGAACCGCATCACCTGGCGGCGCAGGCTTTTTTGCAGCACCAGCCGCGTCCGTTGGTGACGGTGGATGCGGTGTTGGTGGAAGTGTGTTTCTTTCTGGCGGGTGGCCAGCGGCGCGCCTTTTTGAATGCGGTGGTCGCCGGCGCCTTGCCGGTGGCACTGCCAGAGCTGCACAGCCACCGGCGTATTGCTGAATTGGCCGTCAAATACGACGACATCGCCCCCGACTATGCGGACCTCGCGCTGATAGACCTGGCCGAACGCACTAACCTGCAGGCCGTGCTGACCTTGGATGCCCATGACTTTTCGATCTACCGCATCAAGGGTCGTAAAAGCTTTGACCTGGTGAGCTGGTTTTGAACGCGCCAAACACGGGCTCGACTCGCCCAATGCATGCGTTGAAGATTGATTTCCCCGAATCCCTGCCAGTCTCTGCCCGCCGCGACGAGATCATGGCCGCCATGCAGGCGCACCAGGTCATCATCGTCTGTGGTGAAACCGGCTCGGGCAAAACCACCCAGTTGCCCAAAATTGCCCTGGCCATGGGGCGTGGCTTGTGCAATTACCCCAAAACTTTGCTCGATGGCCGCCCCGCGCCACGCGGCAAGCTCATCGGCCACACCCAGCCGCGCCGCATT
>PFKL01000007.1 GCA_002784245.1 Comamonadaceae bacterium CG_4_10_14_3_um_filter_60_75 | reverse complement strand
CACAGGCCCAAGACCTGGTGCAGACGGTGGCGGTGTTCAAGCTCGGCGCCGGTGACACCAACCACAACCTGCAGGTCGCCGCGACTGCCGCGGTGCGCGCGCATCCGCCCAAAACCACTCAGTTCAAAGGTGTTGACCGCCGCGCTACGGGTGTACCCAAAGGTGCGGCCGCCCGAGCGCCCAGCGCGCCACCGCCGACGTTGACCCACGTGGTCAAACCGGCGGCAACGGCCACCGCATCAGCCAGCAGCGAGGGTGACTGGGAAACGTTTTAGAGCAGCGACTGACCCGGCACCTGCAGCGACCAGTCGATCGGGTCTTGCTGCAGCACGGCGTCAATATCCAGCCCCAGCACCTCGGCCACCTCGGCCGGAAAGGTGACGGTCATCGCGTTTTCCGATAAACCGGCGTGACGGCAACGCGCGCGCCAGATCGCCAGATGAACCACGCCGGCCAGCGGCTCGGCGCCTTCGGCCCGGCGTTCAAAGGGTGCATGGGCGTGCAGCAGCGTGTCGTGGACGAGCTTGGGCAGATGCCATTGCCGCACCAGCCAGGCGCTGACCTCGGTGTAGCAAAAACCGAAGGCGTGGCGCTCGGCACGCCAGCGCCGAAACGCCAGCGGTTTGATCTTGGCATCCAGCGCGACTGTCTGTTCCATGGAGGTTCGCATCGCCACTTCACCCACGGCATGAATCAAGCCACAGGTAAATGCCGCCTGCGCGTTGAGCTGCAACAGCCGCGCCAGCGCACGCGCCACTTTGGCGCAGTCAAAGCTGCAAGACCAGAAATCTGCCAGGTTCAAGCCATGCCCAGCCTGGGCCGAAGCCAGTGACGTGGTTGAGGCCACCATCGCCTGCACCTGGCCCAGACGCAAAATTGCCAGCGCCTCACTGACGCCGTGCACCTGGCCGCTGAGCTTGAAATAACTGGCATTGGCCGCCTGCAGCAGACGCAGCGTCAACGCGGGATCGGTGCTGACATACTGGTCTATGCGCTGCAAGTCGACTTCGGGGCGCGCCAGTTCTACCAACAGTTGCGCCACCGCTTTGGGGCGGCTGGGCAACGCGAACCGCGCCGACAGCAGGTCTGACGGGTTCAGATGCGTCATTTTGCGGGACGGAGAAGTTTGGCAAAAGCACTGGCCATGGTGGTGGATTGTGGCGCATGGGCCTGCGCGTGACCGCCAGGGCGGCCGCGCAGGTGCGCACTGGCTGGTGCAAAGTGGTTGTCGCCGGCACGGTTGCCACCGGGAGACGGCGCGCCGAGTTTCATGGTCAGAGCAATGCGTTTGCGCGCCACGTCTACCTCGACCACCTGCACTTTGACGATGTCGCCAGTTTTGACAACCTCACGCGCGTCATTGACAAACTTGTGCGCCAACTGGCTCACATGCACCAGACCGTCCTGGTGCACACCCAAATCGACAAACGCACCAAAGGCGGCCACGTTGCTCACCGTGCCCTCCAGCACCATGCCTTCTTTGAGGTCGCGGATGTCTTCTACGCCTTCGCTAAAGCGCGCCACCTTGAAGTCGCCACGCGGGTCACGGCCGGGCTTTTCCAGTTCGCCCAGAATGTCTTTGACGGTGATGATGCCAAATTTGTCGTTGGCAAACAGCTCCGGCCGCAGGGTTTTGAGCATGTCGGCGCGGCCCATCAGCTCGGTCACCGGCTTGCCGGTTTTGGCGATGATTTGCTCCACCACCGGGTAGGTTTCGGGGTGTACGCCGGTCATGTCCAGCGGGTTGGAACCGCCGCGAATGCGCAAGAAGCCCGCGCACTGCTCAAACGCTTTGGGCCCCAAGCCGGTGACTTTGAGCAGCTCTTGGCGGCTGGCAAAAGCACCATTGGCCTCACGCCAGCGCACCACCGACTTGGCCACGCTGCCCGACAGGCCGGAGACGCGGCTCAAGAGCGGCACGCTGGCCATGTTCAGGTCAACCCCCACCGAGTTGACGCAGTCTTCCACCACGGCTTCGAGCGTTTTGGCCAGCGCACTCTGGTTCACGTCGTGCTGGTACTGGCCCACGCCGATGCTTTTGGGGTCGATCTTGACCAGCTCGGCCAGCGGGTCTTGTAGCCGCCTTGCAATGCTGGCTGCACCGCGCAGGCTCACGTCGACGTCGGGCATCTCTTGGGAAGCGAATTCGCTGGCCGAATAGACCGACGCTCCGGCCTCGCTTACTACTACTTTTTCAATAGCTGCTTGCGCTTGTCCTACCTGGGCTACAGCCTGTTTTGACATTAATTTAATGAGGTCAGCGGCGAGCTTGTCAGTTTCGCGGCTGGCGGTGCCGTTGCCGATGGCGATCAGGTTGACGCCGTGTTTGGCACACAGCCCGGCCAAGGTGTGCAAGGCGCCGTCCCAGTCTTTGCGTGGCTCATGCGGGTACACGGTGCTGGTGTCAACCAGTTTGCCAGTGGCATCCACCACCGCCACTTTGACACCGGTGCGAATGCCGGGGTCCAGCCCCAGCACCACGCGCGGCCCGGCGGGCGCCGCCAGCAGCAGGTCGCGCAGGTTGTCGGCAAACACTTTGATGGCCACCTTTTCAGCGGCTTCGCGCAGGCGGGTGAACAGGTCGCGCTCGGTCGACAGGCTGAGCTTGACGCGCCAGGTCCAGAGGACGCATTTGCGGATCAAGTCGTCCGCTGCCCTGCCCTGGTGGCGCCAGCCGAGCTGCACGGCAATACGCGCTTCGGCCAGTGACAGGTATGAAATTGCTCTCTTTTGCGTATCTGACTGCGCATGTTCTACCTGGGCTAGAGGCTGATTTGACTCTGGCGTGACAAGCTTGACGTCGAGGATATCGAGGCTGCGACCACGAAACACGGCCAGCGCCCGGTGCGAGGGCACGCGACTGATGGGCTCGTTGTAGTCAAAGTAGTCACGAAACTTGGCCACATCGGCATCGCTGTCGTTTTTACCTGTCATCAATTTGCTTTGCAGCAGGCCTTCGGCCCAGAGCCACTCGCGCAGGTCTTGCACCAACGCCGGGGCTTCGGCCCAGCGCTCACTGAGCAAATCGCGCACACCGTCCAGCACCGCAGGCACCGTGGAGAAGTCGGGGCGCTTGTCTTCGCCGGGGGTCGCTTCAATGAACGGGATCAGGTACTTTTGCGCCTCGTGAGCAGGCTCCAGCGCGGGGTTGGCCAACAGCGCGTCGGCCAGCGGCTCCAGCCCGGCTTCACGCGCGAGCTGGCCTTTGGTGCGGCGCTTGAGCTTGAACGGCAGGTAGAGGTCTTCCAGCGCTTGCTTGGTGGCGCACGCGTGCAAGGCCGCCAGCAGTTGGGGTGTCAGCTTGCCCTGCTCGTCAATGGCTTGGGTTACGGCGGCCAAGCGGTCGCGCAGCTCGCGCAGGTAGCTCAGGCGCGCTTCAAGTTCGCGCAGTTGGCTATCGTCAAGGCCACTCGTGGCCTCCTTGCGGTAGCGGGCAATAAAAGGCACGGTGGCCCCGCCGTCGAGCAGTTCCACGGCGGCGTGCACCTGGCTGTCTTTGACGCGAAGCTCTTGGGCAATTTGGTTGATGATTTTTTGCATGGCGCACGACTGTCCTCAGCGCGGGTCAAAGCGTGGTGAAAACTTGGTGATCCAGGGCTTCATCGGCAGGTCTTCCTTGATGACGTGCTGGATCAACCAATCACGCAAGAATGTGGTGAATTGCTCAGTGGCTTCGGGCGTCCATACCTCGCCCACCGATTCGCGAAACTTGCCCAGCGATTCAACCAGGGCATCGTGCGACAGATGCAACTGCTCTGCCTTAGGGTACGCGACCGCGCGCGCCAGCCGTTCCTCGCGGTCAAAGTGCAGCTTGCCGTAATGCGCCAGTTCGTTGAATACGGCGGTCAGTTCGGTGGCGTTGTGCGCCTGCAGGCTTTTCTCGGCCTTGTTGATGATCTCGATCAAATACTGGTGGTCTGCGTCGATCAGATCATTGCCGACGCTGAA
>PFKL01000209.1 GCA_002784245.1 Comamonadaceae bacterium CG_4_10_14_3_um_filter_60_75 | reverse complement strand
CGCGCTGGCCTGGGACTCGGTGCGGGACGACAAGTCGTTGTTGCCCTGGGCGATCTCGGCACTGGCGGTGGCGACACTTTCGCTGCCCTGGCGCACGTGGGCGACGACCTTGACCAAGCTGGCTTGCATGGCCGATACCGCGCGCATCAGATCAGAAATTTCATCGCGGCCAGTTGCCTCAACACCTTGCGTCAAGTCGCCTTGGGCAACCGATTGTGTGACCTTAATGGCCTGCTGCAAGGCAGCGGTGATGCTGCGGACCAGTCCATAGCCAAAGACAACGGCAAACAGCAAGCCGATCACAATCATGGTAAATGAGATGGCCTGAATGGTGTGGTAGCGGGCGCTATCCGTCTCAAACCTTTGCTTGGCTTCCTTGAGCTGGAATTTCTCCAGCGCGACGGCGGCCGCTAGCGCGTCATCAAACAAGGGTCGAATTTTTTCCACCACAACATTTCGCGTACCGTCGAAGTCGTTGGCTTTCAAGGTGGTCAGTGCAGGCAGCAGACCATCCTGCACAAATTGTTTACGTTTTTCTTCGTACGTTCTGGCGATAGTGGTTTCTTCTGCGGTCATCAGCCCCGACATGTAGTCAGCCCAGATACCATCAATTTGGTTGATGCTGGCCCGTACCTCTGTGCCGGCTAGCTCGGCGCTTTGGGGTGACTGTTCGATCACTGCGTTGGCAATCATCAAACGGTTGCGGATCATCAGGTATTTGATATTGCTGATTTTTGCCACTTGAACGGTTGAGTCCTTGTAACCCTCTTCGACCGCCGCGTCACTTTGGGCCATGCCGTATAGTCCGGTGCCACCGATGACCATCAGCAAAACGCCCATCGCGATGACCAGGATGGCCAGGCGGGTGGAAATTTTTAATTGACTGAGCGCGTTCATGATATTCCTTGGTTCCAGAGCGGCTCGAATGTTAACCCCGAGCGGGGTGCGTCAAGGGCTGGACTAAGACACTTTTTCCGAAAATGAGAGCACTACGCATCTATGCCGGGCCGCGTGCCATGGCGCACCTGAAGGCGAAGCAAGTCTGGTTGTTGCGGATTTGCGTATTATCATCGCCGCCGCTATGAGCATTCCACGCCACGCCGGTCAGCCCTTGCGCAACTTTGTCATGCGCCGGGCAGGGGTGCTGGTGGCGGGCATCTTCTTGATCGTGTCGGCAAGTTTTTTCTGGTTTGCCCTGCTGCCGCTGGCTGACCAGATTGCCAGCGACCAGTTTGACCTGACGGCAACCCGCGTGGAATCGGGCCTGGGCCAGGTTTTCAAACCGCCAGAAAAGCTGTTGGCCATGAGCCAGGGCTGGCTCGACGGGCAAGCGCCGTCGCTGGACTCGCCGCAGGCGTTCAACGCCATATTCAAGCCGGTGTTGCAGGCCTCACCCAACATTACCTCGGTCGTTGCAGGCACCGACGCCGGCCAGGGTTGGCTCCTGCTGCAGTTGGGCGACAACAAATGGCGCAACCGCATGACAGACGTTCAACGTTGGGGCGCGGCGCGGCAATTGCTGGTTGAACACCGTGGCGACGCCAAGCCGCAGACACACTGGTCTGACCAAACCTACGACCCGCGTCAACGCCCCTGGTACCAGGGCGCGATGGCCTTGCCCAACGACGGCGGTGTGTTCTGGAGCGCACCCTACACATTTTTCACCACCGGTGACCCGGGTATCACTGCCGCAACGCGCATGCACCTGAAAGACGGCGGCACGCTGGTGCTGGGTTTTGACTTGATGCTGCGCGACGTATCGCAGACCACCATGCACGCCAGCGTCGGGCAGCGTGGTCTGGCGTTGGTGATGACCGACGACGAGCGGGTATTGGCGCTGCCGCGTCCACCTGTCGGGGTGGCCGAGGCGCAGTGGTTGCACAAGGTTCTCAAACCCGTATCTGAACTGGACTTACCGGCACTGACCGCCGCACTGGCACAGTGGCGTCAAAGTGGTCGAATGGCTGTGCACGCGTTGCCGCTGCTACACAACAGCACGCGCTGGCTTGTCAGCGCCCGGCCTTACGCATTGGGACAGCAACGGCTGTGGGTCATGGTGCTGGCACCTGCAACAGACTTTGCACCCGCTTGGACCGCAATGCTGTTGATGGTGTCCTTGGCGTTGTTATGCGGTGTCTTGCTGGCGATGTGGATCGCCTACCGCGGCACACGCCGCTTGACGCGCCCGCTGGAACAACTGGCGCGCAACAGCCAGCGCATTGGGCGCCTTGATTTTGATTCTGGTGAACAGGTGTACAGCCGGGTGACTGAAATCAGCCAGCTGGCCGATAGTCAGCAAATGATGGCCACCTTGCTGCGCGATAACCAGGACGAACTCGACGCCCAGGCCGAAGAGTTGCAGTGTCAAGTTGCTGCGCTGAAACTGACCGAGACACGCCTGCAACAGCAAAACGACCAGCTGGCCACCATCATCGAGAACTTTCCGGGTGCGGTGTCGGTGGTCGATGCCGCCTTGCGGCTGGTGGCGTTCAACGCCGAATTTGGCGCAGTATTCGCGCTGCCACCTGCGCTGTTGAAC
Organism: Comamonadaceae bacterium CG_4_10_14_3_um_filter_60_75; assembly: GCA_002784245.1. Lineage (GTDB taxonomy): Bacteria > Pseudomonadota > Gammaproteobacteria > Burkholderiales > Burkholderiaceae_C > Rhodoferax. The sequence goes on along the minus strand of PFKL01000209.1, from coordinate 1,469 downwards.
AAACCCGATTTGATGTACGAAGACGTGATCCGTTACAACGCCGAGCGCGGTGATTACGGCCTGGGCAACGCTGACGAACAAGTGCGCGAGCGTGTTGCGATGGCGCGGCAATTCCTGCCGCACCGGCTCGAGCGCACACTGCCCAACGGCACCGTGCTCGACATCCGCGGCACGCCCCTGCCACAGGGTGGCTTTGTCACGCTCTATGTCGATATCACCGAAAGCAAGCGCCACGAATACGAGCTTGAGCACCAGGCCCACTTTGACGCGCTGACCGGCCTGCCCAACCGGGTGCTGATGGCCGATCGCCTGCGCCAGGCCATGCCGCTGGTGCAGCGCCGCGGCCGGGAGCTGGCTGTGTTGTTTCTTGACCTCGACGGCTTCAAGACGGTCAACGACGTCCACGGGCACGCCGTCGGTGACGCGCTGCTGCTCACCCTGGCTGGCCGCATGAAGCAGGTGCTGCGCGACGGCGACACGCTGTCGCGCCTGGGTGGCGACGAATTTGTCGCGGTGCTGATGGACATCGACGGCATCGACGCCAGCGTGCCGATTCTGGATCGCCTGCTGCACGCGGTGGCAGAGCCGTTCCCGATCAATGGATGCGTCGTGGCTGTGTCGGCCAGCATTGGCGTCACGCTGTACCCGCAGAGCCAGGACGTTGACGCCGACCAGCTGCTGCGCCAGGCTGACCAGGCCATGTACGTGGCCAAGCAGGCTGGCAAGAACCGCTACCACCTGTTTGACGCTGCGCAAGACCAACAGCTGCGCAGCCAGTTTGAAGGCGTGCAGCGCCTGCAGCAGGCCTACGACAACCGGGAGTTTGTGCTGTACTACCAGCCCAAGGTCAACATGCGCAGCGCTGCGGTGGTAGGGGCCGAGGCGTTGATCCGCTGGCAACACCCGCAGCGTGGCCTGCTGGCACCCGCCGAATTTTTGCCGCTGATTGAAGAACACCCGTTGATGGTCGATCTGGGTCGCTGGGTGATCAACACGACGCTACAACAAATGAGCGATTGGCAAGCACAAGGCTTGCGCTTGCCGGTGAGTCTCAACGTGGGCGCGCGGCAGTTGCAAGAGGCCAATTTTGTGCAAGACCTGGGCGCTGCCCTGGCAGCTCACCCGACTGTGGCTGCGCATGACGTGCAGATCGAGGTACTGGAAACCAGCGCCTTGCAAGACATGGCGCGTGTCAGCGCCGTCATGGCGCAGTGCACGGCGCTGGGGGTGAGCTTTGCGCTCGACGACTTTGGCACCGGCTATTCGTCACTGACCTACCTCAAGCGCTTGCCGGCCAGGGTGCTCAAGATCGACCAAAGCTTTGTGCGCGACATGCTCGACGACGCCGACGACTTGTCAATTCTGCTCGGTGTGCTGGACCTGGCCAATTCGTTCCATCGTGAAGTCATCGCCGAGGGCGTCGAGACGGTAGCGCACGGTCACATGCTGCTGCAACTCGGGTGTGAGCT
>PFKL01000133.1 GCA_002784245.1 Comamonadaceae bacterium CG_4_10_14_3_um_filter_60_75 | reverse complement strand
AGCTATTAAAAATATACCAACAGTCTGAAGCCGAACGAGCCGTTGATGCCATCCGGATGCGCCAGGTGGCACAACGCGTGTTGCGCGAAGTGCCGCAGGCGGTCCAGTCACGCGACGAGGGTGGCCGCGAAACGGATCTGGCATTTGACTACAACGAACACCATCACCTGGCACCTGACGCGGTGCAACAGGTGCTGGCGATTCTGCGTGAGGAAGGCATGCACACCAGCGTCAGCAGCATCCACATCCACGGCTGTTTTTATGACTTTAACAAATGGCAAGGCACCTGCTGGCTGGTGCAGCGGCTGTTCGGGCGTGAACTGGCGCAAGAGCTGGGTCGCTGGGTGTTTGTCGGTGACTCGGGCAACGACCAGCCGATGTTCCAGCACTTCAAACACAGCGTGGGCGTGGCCAACATCCGCCACTGCGCAGCCAGCCTGACGCACCTGCCGCGCTATGTGACGCAAGCTGAGCGGGGCGCGGGTTTTGCCCAAGTGGCGCAGGCGATTTTGCAGGCGCGCGTGTAAGCAAACCTGTTGTTGCTACAGTTGGCTAAAACCTCACCGGAGATTCGGATGTTTTTCGCCACCGACCTTGACACCGTCACCCACGGCATCCAGCTGGCCGTGGCGCCGGTGTTTTTGCTGACCGCCGTGGCCGGCATGATCGGCAGCGTGGCCGGACGGCTCGCGCGCATCATTGACCGGGCGCGGGTGCTGGAAGACCGCATTGACAAAGCATCCGCGCAAGACCCCATGGCGGCCGCCTACGCCGAACTCAAGCAACTGCGCCAACGCGGCGCACTGGTCAACACCTGCATTGCACTGCTGACGTTTTGCGCCATCATGATCGGGCTGACCATCATGGCGCTGTTTTTGGGCGAAACCACCGAAATGCAGATTTTTCGCATTGCCACCATCCTGTTTTTGACGGGCGTAACCTGTTTTTTACTGGCCTTGCTGTGTTTTTTGACCGAAACTCTGATTGCCACGCGCATGCTCAAATTTGGCCGCCAGGCACGCGCCGTCCGAACCGATTGAAAGCCCACGCACCATGCCGCACAAAAGCAAAAAAAACCTGTCCTTGAGCGTTCTGCTCGCCAGCCACCCAATCTGGGGGCAACTGAGCAAGAAGGTTCTTGAGCAGGTCGCCACCCAGTTCACCACCGACCATGCGGCAGCCGACAGCATGCTGCTCACCCAAGGCCAGTTGCCAACCCGGCTCGGACTGATCCTTGGCGGAGAAGTGCAACTCAGCGACCCCGACCTGAATCTCACGGTGCGCTTGTGGGCCGGCCAGATGTTCGGCTACGGCATCACGCCGCAGCGGCAGCTGCCCACCTGGCAGGCCAAGGCCATCAGCGATTGCGACGTTGCCTGGCTAGCGCCCCAAGCGCTGCAGCAATTGTGCGAAAAGTATCCTTCTCTTTATTACTTTTTCCCATCCATGACGCAAGAGCAGCGCAGCGCTGCCATCATGGATTGCGCCAGCGACGCGGCGACCGCGCTGAACCTGCTGGGTACGCCGATCAAGTCGCTGATCAAGCGCAAGCCGATCACCATTGCGCCTGAAACCAGTATCCAGGCTACCGCCCAGCTCATGGCCGACCTGCGTGTGTCGTCAGTGTTGCTGGTGGAACAAGATTTACTGTTTGGCTTGGTGACCGACCGCGATCTGCGCAACCGCGCTGTGGCACAAGGGCTGGACATCACGCGCCCGGTGTCGGACATCGCCACGCTGGCGCCAATGACTGTGGCGGCCAACAGCCCGGCGTTTGAGGCGCTGCTGTTGATGGCACGCCACAACATCCACCACATGCCGGTGATGGACGGTCAAAAAATCGCCGGCATGATTACCACCACCGACCTGACCGAGCAGCACAGCACGTCGGCGGTGTACCTCGCCGGCGACATCTATAAGCAGCGCACACTCGACGGGCTCAAGCAGATCAGCGCCCGCGTCAAACAGTTGCAGCAACACCTGGCTGCCGCCGATGCCACCGCCTACAGCACCGGCCACATCATCACCGCCATCACCGACGCGCTGACGGTACGCCTGATCCAGTTGGCCGAGATGCAGATGGGCCCGGCACCGGTCGACTACGCCTGGGTGGCGGCGGGTAGCCAGGCGCGCAGCGAACAGACTGCCAAAAGCGACCAGGACAATTGCCTGATTCTGGACGACTGCTATGACGAAGCGACGCACGGCGAATACTTCAAGCGCTTCAGCAAATATGTCTGCGACGGCCTGGCCGAATGTGGCTACATCCATTGCCCCGGCGAGATGATGGCCATGACCGACCAATGGCGCCAGCCGCGCGCCATCTGGGCAGAGTATTTCCGCAAGTGGATCGAACAACCCAAGCCAAAGGCGTTGATGCTGACCTGCGTTTTCTTTGACCTGCGCGTCATCCACGGCAAAACCGACCTGCTGGAGAGCCTGCGCCAGGACGTACTGGTGCACACCAAGGGTAACAGCCTGTTTCTGGCACACATGGTCAGCAACGCGCTCAAGCACCGCCCGCCATTGGGCATGTTTGGCAACATCTCACTGATCAAGGGCGGCGACAACCCCAACACCATCGACCTTAAACATACCGGCATCGTCCCGATCGTCGATCTGGCGCGCATCTACGCGCTGGCTGCGGGTGTGAACGTGGCCAACACACACGACCGGCTGGAGGTGTCCGCCCAGGCCGGCGAAGTCAGCGAACAGGGGGCACGTGACCTGCGCGGCGCGCTGGAGTTTTTAGGCAAACTGCGTATCGCGCACCAGGCGCGCCAAACGCAACAGGGCCAGTCTCCCGACAACTTTCTGGCACTGGAAGAACTCAGCAATTTCGAGCGCAGCCACCTGAAAGAAGCCTTCAGCGTGGTGCAGACGCTGCAAGGCGTGCTGCAGCAGCGGTATTCGGGTGGGCGGTTTTAGGATATCAGCGCAACAACAGCGTCGGCACTTTGGCCGAGCGCAGCAAGTCGGCGGTCTTGCTGCCCATGAGCAGCTTGCGCAGCGGCGAGTGGCTGTAGGCACCCATGATCAGCAGATCAATGCCTCGCGTGTGCACTGCGTTGGCAATGACGCGCTCGGGGTCGCCCGGTTGCAACGCAACCTGCACGACAAACCCCACCTTCTCCAAGGTGGCCTGGGCCCAATCCAACTGCTTGGCCGCCTCTTTGCTTTGAGCACCGCACATCAAAACGTGCATCGGCAACCCCACCAACAGCGGACTGCCCGCGACCATCTCAACCCCGCGGCGCGTCAGCGCGCTGCCGTCAAAGGCAAACAGCACCCGCTCAGGCGCTTTAAAGCGTTCGGTCACGGCGAGTATCGGCTGGTGCACAGTCCGCACGATGCGCTCCACGTTGCGACCCAGGTCGCGTTGCGTGGTTTGTGCTGATTCACCGCGGCGGCCCAGCACCAACAGGCGCACGCCGCTTTCCTGCTCGGCTATGGTGTCTTCCAACTCGCCGTGGCGCTGGCGCACATCAACCACTTGCGCCCCAGCGGTCAGCGCGCGTTGACGCAACCGGTTCAAAAAGACGCGTCCCTGCTCACGCGCGGTGAGGGTGAGCGCTTTGTCAGCCTCTGACAGCTCGACCAGCAGATGCTCTTGGGCGTCAAAGCCAATGGCACCGCTGTGATCTTTGCCCGAACCCTGCTCCAGATGGCGGTCAATCACGTGCAGCAGTTCCAGCGGCGCGTCCAT
>PFKL01000008.1 GCA_002784245.1 Comamonadaceae bacterium CG_4_10_14_3_um_filter_60_75 | reverse complement strand
AGGTCAACTACGACACCTTCGAGACCAACGAGGCCCTGCACGCCAAGCTGGTCGCAGGCAACACCGGCTACGACATTGTGGTGCCCGGCAGCGTCTTTGCCAAACCGCAAATTGAAGGCGGCATGTTCCAGCCGCTGGACAAGGCCCAAATCAAGAATCTGGCCAACCTGGACGCGCCGATCATGGCCACACTGGCCAAGTTCACCGACCCTGACAACAACTACCTGGTGCCGTGGGCCTGGGGCTTTACCACCGTAGGCATCAACAAGACCAAGGTCGCCAAAGCGCTGGGTCAGATGGCGATGCCTGAGAACGCCTGGGACCTGGTGTTCAAACCAGAGTACACGTCCAAGCTGAAGTCCTGCGGCATCGCTTATCTGGATTCGCCCACCGAAATCATCCCGGTGGCGCTGCACTACATCGGCAAGGATGCGTATTCCAACGAGCCCGCTGACTACAAGGCCGCGACCGACATGTTGGCCAAAGTGCGCAAAGACGTACGCATTTTCAGCTCGACCATGATTGATGACATTGCTGGCGGCAAGGCGTGCGTAGCTATTGGCTGGTCTGGTGACATCAACATTGCAGCGGCGCGTGCCGTAGAAAACAAGTCCAAAGACGAAATTGAAGCGCTGTTGCCGAGTACCGGTGCATTGATTTTCTTTGACACGATGGCCATCACCAAAGATGCCAAGCATCCCAACAACGCGGCTGCGTTCATCGACTTCTATCTGCGCGCTGAAAATGCCGCCAAGATGTCCAACGAGATGAACTACCCCACTGCCAACAAGGCGGCCATGGATCAGATCAAGCCGGAGATTGCCGGCAACAAGACCATTTTTGTCGAGGGCGATTACTTTGCCAAGATGATTGCGCCGAGCAGCTTCACCAACGAAGCGCGCGAGGCGATGGCCACGGCCTACAACAGCTTCAAAAAAGGCAAGTAAGCCGCGCTTGTCAAAACGCACAGGGCTGTTTGTACGCTGAGTATGAGCAGCCCTTTTTCTTGACTTGAATTTTTCAAAAGCGAGCCCCAACATGGCCGATGTAGCGTCCAAAGACAATTACCTGGTGACCGAGAAGCTGATCAAGCGGTTTGATGAAGCGGTGGCGGTGGATGAGGTCAACCTGTCGATCAAGCAGGGTGAAATTTTTGCCTTGCTGGGCAGCTCGGGCTGTGGTAAGTCAACGCTGCTGCGCATGCTGGCCGGGTTTGAAACACCGACCTCGGGTCGTATTTTGTTGAGTGGCCAGGACGTGGCCAAGCTGGCGCCTCATGAGCGGCCGTTCAACATGATGTTTCAGAGTTATGCGCTGTTTCCACACCTTGATCTCTGGGAAAACGTGGCGTTTGGCCTCAAGCGTGAAGGCTTGCCCAAGCAAGAGGTCACCCAGCGTGTGGGTCAGATGCTTGACCTGGTGCAACTCACCCCTTACGCCAAGCGCAAGCCGCACCAGCTCTCGGGTGGGCAGCAGCAGCGCGTGGCGCTGGCGCGCAGTCTGGCCAAGCGGCCCAAGGTACTGCTGCTGGACGAACCGCTGGGCGCGCTGGACAAAAAACTGCGCGAGCAAACCCAGTTTGAACTGGTCAACATCATCGAAAAAGTCGGCGTGACCTGCGTCATGGTCACGCACGACCAGGAAGAAGCCATGACCATGGCCGGACGCATCGCCGTCATGAGCAAGGGTCGGGTGTTGCAGGTGGGCTCGCCACAAGATATTTACGAATACCCAAGCTCCCGTTTTGTTGCCGACTTCATTGGCAGTGTCAACTTGCTTGACGGCAAGATCAGCATTGATGAGGCTGACCATTGTGCGGTGCAGACGGCCATCGGCGAGGTGCACGTTGGCTACAGCATCAGCGGCACCGTGGACATGCCTGCTGCGGTGGCGGTGCGGCCCGAGAAGGTGAGCATCGGCAAGCAGGCACCCGCGGGTATGAGCCGCAATTTGTTTACTGGCAAAGTCAAGGAGATCGCTTACTTTGGCTCGTACAACACCTACATTGTCCTCACCCCCCAAGGCACGCGGATGAAGATCACCGAGCCCAACGGGTCGCGCCTGGATTCGCTGGACATCACCTGGGAAGACAACGTGTTTTTCTGGTGGGACGACACCGATGCGCTGGTGTTGCGTAACTGAAGGAGGACGGTGATGGCGCTAACTTTTGCAATGCCCGGCAAACGCTTTGTGATCGGCGTGCCCTACACCTGGCTGGTGGTGTTTTTCATGCTGCCGTTTTTGATTCTGGCTTACATCAGCTTTGTCGACATGGGCAACGACATTTCGCCGTTCAAGCCGATCTGGGATTCCGAGACCGGGCTGCTCCATCTGAAGTACGAAAACTACTACACGATCTTTCAGTCGGGCGAGGGCGGGTTGTTCCAGACGCTTTACATCGAAGCCTACCTGCGCTCGCTCTGGTACGCGCTGTGCACGGCGGTGCTGTGTCTGCTCATCGGTTATCCGTTTTCGTATTTCATTGCCCGCTCGGCGCCGAGTGTGCGCCCTGCCTTGCTGATGATGGTGATGCTGCCGTTTTGGACCTCTTTTTTGCTGCGCGTCTATGCCTGGAAAGGCATCCTTGCTGATCAGGGCGTGGTTAACCAGATGCTGATGGCGCTGGGTCTGACCGCGGAGCCGATCCAGATGCTTTACACCGACGTCTCGATGCTGGTGGGCATGACTTATGTCTACCTGCCATTCATGGTATTGCCGCTGTACGCCAACCTTGTCAAGATGGATTTTCGGTTGCTGGAGGCTGCCTACGACTTGGGCGCTTCGCCGTTCAAGGCCTTCTGGCTGGTGACGGTGCCGCTGTCCAAGGCGGGCATCATCGCCGGCTTCATGCTGGTGTTCATCCCGTGTGTGGGTGAGTTTGTCATTCCTTCGCTGCTGGGCGGGCCGGAGAACATCATGATTGGCCGCGTGGTGTGGGACGAAATGTTCACCAGCAACAACTGGCCGCGCGCCTCGGCCTTGGCGGTGGTGATGATCGGTCTGATCGTGGTGCCTCTGGCTGTGTACTACCACTTTAGCGGCGATGCGGCCGAGCCGCGTGCCTGAAGGAGGCGATGATGAAAAATCTTTCTACGCGTTACTTCGGCAAAGCCTGGCTCGCTGCCACCTTTTTATTTTTGTACATGCCACTGGTCTTCATGGTGGTGTTTTCGTTCAACAGCACCCGCCAGGACGCCGAGTTCACCGGCTTCTCGCTGCGCTGGTACGAGGCGCTGACGCGTGACACCAAAATCGTTGACGGCTTCTGGCTGTCGGTGCAGGTGGCTACCGCCTCGGGCGTGGCATCTGCGGTGCTGGCCACTTTTGCGGCGTTTGTGCTGGTGCGTTACCGGCGCTTTTCCGGGCGCACGCTGTTCTCAGGCATGGTCAATGCACCGCTGGTGATGCCCGAGGTGGTGATTGGCTTGTCGCTGCTGCTGCTGATGGTCGGTATTCAGAACGCTTTTGGCTGGCCGCAGCGCGGCATGCTGACCATTGTGCTGGGCCACACGCTGTTGGGCATGGCCTACGGCATGGTGGTGGTGCAGTCGCGCTTACTGGAGATGGATCGCGCGATTGAAGAAGCCGCCATGGACCTGGGCGCCAAGCCCTACCAGGTGTTCTTCTTGATCACCATGCCCAACATCATGCAGGCGATTTTTGCGGCGTATCTGCTGGCGTTCACCTTGAGCTTTGACGACGTGGTGATTGCCGA